>JALTHV010000201.1 GCA_027004315.1 Deltaproteobacteria bacterium | reverse complement strand
TGAATGCCATACACAACCCTGGGCTAAATCCCACAGGCCAATTCTATATGGTCGACCATCGCCATAGCAATGGTCTGGATTTGGGCTTGCTCTTCACCTTCTACCATTACACGTATTACCGGCTCTGTGCCAGAGGGCCTGACAAGTATCCTGCCTCTGGAGTTGAGGTCTTTCTCAAGCCTGCACTTGAGTTCTCTGAGGCCGTTTATCTCATCCACAGCCCTCTTTTCCTTCACCCTGACATTATACAGGACCTGGGGAAAGGAATCCATTATGAGGGCAAGCTCTGAAAGGGGTCTTTCTTTCCTCTGCATGACAGCCAGGAGCTGCAATGCGGACAAAATGCCATCTCCTGTGGTTATATGGTCCAGGAATATCAGGTGTCCTGACTGTTCACCACCGAAGTTATAGCCTCCATTCCTCATGGCCTCTACTACATAACGATCTCCGACCCTTGTCCGTATCAGCCTCCCACCGTTTTTTGCCATGGCGAGTTCAAGCCCTATGTTACTCATGACTGTTGCCACCAGGGTATTGGAGTTAAGCTGGCCCCTGTCAATCATATCCTGGGCGCATATAGCCATGATGTGGTCTCCGTCTACCAGGGAACCCCTTTCATCCACTACTATTACCCTGTCACCATCCCCATCAAAGGCAATTCCCATCTGGGCACCATGTCTCTTTACGGCCTCCTGCATGAGTTCAGGATACAGGGCACCACATCCATCATTGATATTGGTACCATTTGGGCTCACTCCCAGTCTGATCAGATCTGCTCCCAGCTCTTCAAAGACAGCAGGGGCTACCTTATAGGTCGCACCATTTGCGCAATCTAATACAATCTTGATGCCATCCAGGGCAAGGTCCTTTGGAAAGGTATTTTTGAGAAATACTATATACCTGCCAGGGGCATCATCGATGCGGAATGCCTTACCAACATCCTGTCCTGTCGGTTGAGACTCTATCAAGACCTTCGAATCCATCAGTTCCTCTATCTGCTCCTCCAGGTTATCTGGCAGCTTAAATCCATCACCTGCAAAGAGCTTTATCCCATTGTCTTCGAAGGGATTATGGGATGCAGATATGACCACTCCGGCATCTGCCCTCATGTTGGTAGTGAGAAATGCAATGGCCGGTGTGGGCATGGGTCCTACCAGCAAGACATCTACTCCCATGGAACATATCCCGGCTGCAAGGGCATTTTCCAGCATGTAACAGGACAGCCGGGTGTCCTTCCCTATGAGTATCCTGGGAGAGCGATGCCTGCCAGTATCCCTAAACATGTATGCCACTGCACGCCCAATCTTCATGGCAATCTCTGTGGTCATGGGATAGACATTAGCTACCCCTCGAATGCCATCTGTGCCGAACAATTTGCGCATATCTGACTCCCTTAATACACAGTTACCCTGATCTTTTTGGGTATCACCTTCAATAATGTGAATCCAGGGGGGATAGAGCATTCAGGTTTTACCCAATAGGTACCTCTCTGGAGGCCTTTTACTGATATCTTAGTCTCAATGTCTGTAGTCTTGACCTTTTTGAGTTTTATTGTAGGCCCAAGTAATCTCACACTTACTATCTTGGGCCACCATGAGACATGGGCACCGGTCTCCTTGAGTGTGACCGGTATATGGGTGATGCGCCGTGTCCCCTGTATAGGTATTATATATACAGTGACCTCAATTGACTCTAGATCTCCTGCAGGGACTACGTGCAGTGCCTGCAGGTCCAGACCCACCTCCCTGACAATAGTACCTGAGGCCCCGCTGAGGTCCACAGGAAGGGTCTTTATCTCCTCCAGGGACTTTATCTCCTTCTCAGGACCTGAAAGTACCACCCTTGAGGGATGCACCTCTACCTTAAGAATCTTATAGCCCCTGGCCACAGACCCGGTGAAGACAGGCTTTACACGGAAATTACTTCTCAGGAGAGGTTCCAGTACTATTTCAATATTGCTGGGTTCTATCCTCATTGCCCGGACTCCGGCAGGCAGAGGGAGACTGTTAGGTGTTATGTGGACGGTGATATTGCCCGGTGCCGTGTCTCTGAGATCAATTACCTTTAAGACACCCTGGACCGCCAATGCACGGATCATACTGCGCGGACCATATACTCTGACATTTATAGATGAAGGTATATCATTTGCTATGACCAGTCCGGAAGGTATATTCACAAGTTCAAGGGGAAGAGAGATGCTTATCTCGGCCTTTTCCTCTCCAACCACGAAAAACCACAAGAGCAGGGCAAATGCCAATGATATCAGCTTGAGAACCCAGTTTTTCCTGAAAAAGGCTTGCCAGCGCACAGACTAAATGATCCTCCTTCGCCACCAGGGCTTTTCCGTCTCTTCCCCTGCAAAGCTGTTATTTAGGATCCGTCTCAGCGTGCCTGGGTCTATGCCCCTGGTAATTTTACCGGCAATGGCCACGGAGAGGTTACCTGTCTCCTCAGAGACTACTATTGATACCGCATCGGTCTGCTCAGTTATGCCTATAGCTGCCCTGTGCCTGGTGCCAAGGCGCCTGCTGATAACCGGGTTTGTGCTCAAGGGAAGCACACATCCTGCTACTGCAAGCCTGCCCTTTTGTATAATGACTGCGCCATCATGTAACGGAGTCCCTTTGTAAAATATAGTACAGAGTAAATCACGCGTTACCTGCGCATCTATTACTACTCCCGATTCAAGGTAGTCCTTCAGGCCTACATCCCTCTCAAGCACCATCAGGGCACCTGTATAATCCTCCGCCATAGTCGTGGCTGCCTTTGCAATTTCCTCCAGGGCCTGGAAGGTCTTTACCCGAATTTTTAGAAAAGGGGACTGCCCCATCTGGGTCAGTACCCTCCGGATATCGTCCTGGAATACTATTATTATGAGAAGAAACAGGGAACTGAGGATAGTCCCTAAGAGCCAATGGAGGGTGTAGAGCTCTAACACCCGGGCTGCAAAATAGACCACTATAATTACGGCCAACCCGGCTGCCATCTGTACAGCCCGTGTCCCCCTGATAAGGAGGATGACACGGTATATGATATAAGATACTATCAGGATATCTACTATATCCTGCCAACGAATTATCGCTATATATTGGTTTAGCCAGTCAAACATGGTTTCCGAATAAGACCTGCCCCGACCTTGTCAAATTATCCAGACCTACGGATGGCATCGACTACCTGGAGCACCTGCCTAGTGAGACCAACATTGTGGACCCGCACCAGATTAGCCCCCTTTATGGCCGCTGCTGCAACTGCCCCCAGAGTAGCCACATCACGTCTTCTCGCCTCTTTAATCCCGGTAATTGACCCCAGGAAGGCCTTGCGCGATGCCCCTACCATGACCGGGGCACCCAGTTCATGGAATTTCTCCAGGTGATTTATCAGGACCAGATTATCCTGGACCCTCTTACCAAATCCTAAACCCGGATCGATCAATATCTTTCCCCTGGAGATGCCGTTGCTATAGGCCCAGGCCATACGTTCCTTCAAAAAGACCTTGACCTCCTCTATTACGTCTCCATACCAGGGATTTACTTGCATATCTCTGGGGACACCCTTCATGTGCATAAGTACAACAGGGACATCAAGAGAGGCTACAACCTTGGCCATTTCCGGGTCAAAACGCAGTGCACTGATATCGTTGATGAGGTCTGCCCCCTCGCGGACTGCAGCCTTGGCCACCTCTGCCTTGACTGTATCGACGGATATCGGGCACTCAGTGAATCTCCGTATCTCTTTTATGGCGGGTATAACCCTACGGAGTTCTTCTTTCACGGGCACAGGCTCTGAGAAAGGCCGGGTAGATTCCCCCCCTATATCCAGGATATCAGCTCCGGCAGCGGCCAGCGATACTGCCTGCTTTCCGGCCTTCTCCGGGGAGAAAAAATCCCCACCGTCTGAAAAGGAATCAGGAGTCACATTTATGACTCCCATAATATAAGTGCGAGTACTCCAGCGGAATATGTGCCCTTTTATTGATAGATTTGGGAGCTCCATCCTTGCTATCAGGCGGCCGTCATCTGGGTCTGGGTATCTTTTTTACACTTGTCCATTATCTGGTCGATACCCGTTGCATCAAGGGATTCTTTTTCCAGCAGGGCAGTAGCAATACTGTGTAGGCAATCTATATTCTTTTGGATTACAGACTTGGCCCGTTTGTATGAATCATTGACTATTTCCATGATCTCATGGTCTATTCTCCGGGCAGTATCCTCACTATAGTCCTTGACATGACCAAAGTCTCTAGCGAGAAACGTGTGTTCCTCCTTCCTGCCAAATGTTATCGGACCAAGATGATTACTCATACCCCATTCGCAGACCATTTTTCTCGCAAGAGACGAGGCCTTTTCAATATCGTTTCCTGCCCCTGTGGTGAATTCATCTAATATCAATTCCTCTGCTACCCGGCCCCCCATAAGGATTGCCAGGTTGTTGAGGAGATATGACTTTGGATAGCTGTGCCGTTCATCTTCAGGCAGCTGTTGTGTGAGCCCAAGGGCAAGGCCCCTGGGGATGATAGTGACCTTATGGATCGGATCGGTACCAGGGAGGAGTTTTGCCACCAATGTATGCCCTGCCTCATGGTAAGCAGTTACACGTTTTTCCTCATCCGAGATAATCATGCTCTTTCTCTCAGCGCCCATGAGTACCTTGTCTTTGGCCTTCTCAAAGTCGAGCATATCTACGGTTTCCTTGTTTTCTCTGGCCGCCAGCAGGGCCGCCTCGTTTATAAGATTTTCGAGATCGGCACCAGAAAAACCGGGTGTACCCCTGGCGATTATCCCCAGATCGACATCAGGGCCAAGAGGGACACCATGGATGTGCACCTCAAGGATCTTCTCACGCCCTGCCACGTCGGGCACAGGGACTACGATCTGCCTATCGAAACGACCGGGCCTCAGCAGTGCGGAATCCAGCACATCAGGCCTATTGGTAGCTGAGATCAGGATAATTCCCTCAGTACTCTCAAAGCCATCCATTTCTACCAGGAGCTGGTTCAAGGTCTGCTCCCTTTCGTCATGACCACCCCCCAGTCCGGCACCTCTCTGGCGGCCTACTGCATCCAGCTCATCAATAAATATAATGCACGGTGCATGTTTCTTGGCCTGGACAAAGAGATCTCTCACCCTGGAGGCGCCTACGCCTACAAACATTTCCACAAAGTCAGACCCACTGATGCTGAAAAATGGCACCTCGGCCTCCCCTGCTATGGCCCTGGCCAGGAGGGTCTTGCCTGTGCCAGGTTGCCCTACCAGCAATACACCCTTTGGAATTCTACCCCCAAGGCGGGTAAATTTTTTGGGGTCCTTCAAAAATGCAATTATTTCCTCCAGCTCTTCCTTGGCCTCTTCTATCCCTGCCACATCATCAAAGGTGACTTTTGTCTTCTGATCAGTGACGAGCTTGGCCTTACTGCGGCCAAAGGACATGGCACGTCCACCTCCTGTCTGCATCTGTCTCATAAAGAAGATCCAGACACCGATGAGAAGCAGCATGGGAAACCAGGAAACCAACAGGGTGAGATACCAAGGCGTCTCCTCCTTTGCTTTTACCTGAATAGTGACCCCTTTTTTCTTTAACAGAGGTATCATATCGGGGTCCCGTGCAGGCATTACAGTACGTACAGATGTATGATTCACAAATTTCCCCTCAAGTCGGTCATTTTGAATCACAACACTGACTATGTCGCCTTTTTTGACATAGTTCAGAAAGTCACTGTATGGGATCTCCTGTATTGCTTTTTGTGGCTTATTGAAGAGGTTGAATAAAAAGACCATTACGAGTCCAATAACGAGCCACAGGCTTAGGTTCCTGTAAAAGGTGTTCAAAAATCGTCCTCCAATTTTTTCGTTCAGATACTAATTAATCAAAATAAGATATTATATGCAATAATTATTTAAAATCCATGTAACTTTTCAATAAGTTGGGCAGATTACATTTTGCGACTATGCAGAGGTTACAAATCCATCGTAACCGTTCACACCTCCTCCTGTTGCAACCGTCCACGTCCCCGGCCAGTGGATAGCATTTTGAAGGGTTTCAGTGCGGATTAATAGGCAGACTACCCTGATCTTGTGCATCAAGCGATGCTTCTGAAACCCTTCAAAAGGCTATCACTGGCCGGGGGGAATGTGAACAGTTACAATCCATCCACTTAAGTAACAAGGCCTTCCGATTTGATCGAAGGAGCCTGTAGGGATGCCCTATCTCAACCCCCAGCACTGCCACCACCTCCCTGCCATTAGTAAGCAACGGCAAAAGGTCTCTGACTCCGCGTGGGACCTTTCTGGATATCAAGAATTTCTTGAGCTTAAAGGCCGCCGGGGCACCCAGGGGCCAAAATTTCTCTCCAGGCCTCCTTGTCCTGAGATCCATGGGGAATCTGACGACATCGGGATTCAACCACAGGGGCATGGAGAGACCCCTTTTACCTTGAATGACGGGGTTATCCCTGATATCCACGAGTGATATCTCCACGTGTCCCCTTCCACAAGGGGCGGGCCAGCACCCGGGTCCGCTGACCTCTATAGGTCCCCTGTTATTTAGCTCTAAACTCTCTCTTTCCTCGCCGGCCCGAGAAATAAACAGCTCTTTGTACCTCCTGGAGGCCAAGGTATCCCCTGGCAGCCTGTATGAGCCACAGGGATCTTTAGAGCCGATCACCAACCTATCTATTCCCAGAAGATGATCGGCCCTTACTTTACCATTAAATAGGCCCAATTTCATCAGGGCCATCCTATAAATCCGACAACGAATGGGCCTCAGATAGTCCTTAATTCTCTCTACACTGAAACCCAGCTCCCCCTCTCTGGCAGGAGATAAGAGCGACCTATTATATGCCATTTCTGCCATGTTCTCCAGCAACTGATGATCTTCTGCCAGGAGTTCTGCCGTACGATTGATTGTACGCACAACGGCTGGATTGAAATCCCTGGCCAGAAGCGGCAAGAGGTCTATGCGAATGCGGTTTCGCATATATCTCCTCTCAGTATTAGATCGGTCTGTTACATATGAAATATTATTGGCTGCAAGGTGCTCCAGGATCTGCTGCCTGGTTATGCCTAGCATGGGACGGACTATGTTATTTCTTACCCAGGGGATCCCCTTGAGCCCTGAGAGGCCTGCACCCCTGATCAGCCGCAATAATATCTCCTCTGCCTGGTCGTCAGCAGTATGCGCAGTAGCAATATATGTACTCCCGGTATTGGCTTGTACTCGTTCCAAAAATTCATACCTGAGGACCCGCGCAGCCTCCTCAATGCCCATACCCTTCTTGCGGGCAAGGCCTCTGACATCGCCGTGCCCTATATAAAACCCGAGCCCAAGGTCCCTGGACAAGTGCTCCACAAAACGGGCATCATTCAGAGACTCCTGGCCTCTAAGGCCATGCTCGAAGTGGGCTACCCTGAGCCCCAGGTCCCACTGGCTACTCAACAGATACAAGATGTGCAGCAGGCAGACTGAATCCGGACCCCCTGATACCGCAACCAGTATATGTGCCCTGGGTCCGAAGAGGCCCTTGCGCCTGATGGCTGATTTAACCAAAGAAAGCAGAGACAAGGTTCTAGACCTCAGAAAGGGTGGCAAGATCCCTTTTTTCTGTTATGAATTTGTAATTATGATATTATCCAATAAAGACGAATTCTGCAAAAAATCTCCTGACTGGCCTGCCAGAGTCGTAGGCCTTACCGGTGGGATAGCCTCAGGAAAGAGCACCGTAGGGAAAATGCTATCAGGGCAAAATTTCCCGCTTATTGATACAGACAGACTTTCCAGGGAAGTGATTGAGCCGAAGGAACCCGCATTAGAGGAACTTGTCAGGGCCTTTGGGGAAAAGATCTTGAGAGATGACGGGACACTTGACAGGCAGGAGATGCTGGACATAATATTGACAGATGCCAAGGCACGGCGGCTTGTAGAAGGAATTATCCATCCCCGTGTATTTAAACGGATGGACCAGGCGTTAAGACAATTGGCTGCGTCAGGGTACGATCTGGTTCTGGTAGAGATACCCCTGCTATTTGAGGCAGGCTGGCAGGACCTGTTTGACTATATAGTTACAGTAGTGGCGCCTGACTCGGCCTGTATCAAACGCCTGAGCAGACGCAATAAGGTCTCCCGCGCCAAGGCCCTCAGATGGATAGCCACTCAGATTCCTCAAAGAGTAAAAGCCAAAAGATCTGATTATATACTTTACAACGATACAGAATTAGATGGTCTGCAGATCCAGGTGAATCGTCTGGCAGAGGTATTAAGAGGCCTGGTCCCCAAGGCAAGAGAAAAATGAGGCTTTACAACCTCTGTACAAGAGATTATAGACAGTCCGCTGAAGGCCCATGTATCCGCCCATAGCTCAACTGGATAGAGCAGCGGACTTCTAATCCGCAGGTTGAGGGTTCGAGTCCCCCTGGGCGGACCAATAAATTCAGGCACTTGTGGTTTTTTACTGTAAGTGCCTTTTTTTGTGTTATGCCGTGAAGAAACTTTTGGGAAATTCCATGCAAAATCGCATTTCTCGAAAAAATCGCCTGCGCTAATGGTGAGATAGTATGTGTTTATTTGGCACAAAAAGATGTCCTTCTGTCTCTATCGTCGCCACTTACCAAGCGATAAGCGGAATAATAAGTAGTCCCATGTGTTACCCAGCAGATTGCCAAGCCGAATCATATGAAGCATTAGATGAATGGCTTCAGCCCTTTCAGAACCATATATCTCTTCTAACTTCTGTACTGCTTCGGGATCAGGGCAGGCATTAGATTCAGCCCAGTGCTGTGCATAGAAAATGGCTATGGCTTCCTCTTCGGGGCAATCCTGGACGTCTCCTGACAAGAGCTTTCCAATTTCCTCTTGGGGAATACCGCCTTTCAATGCCAATTTCGAATGGAGATAGGAACAATAGCGGCAACCCTCGACCGCAGTTACAGCCAGCATAAGCCTTTCCCGAAAAGCTGGTGATAGCAGTCCCTTATTTTTGACTTCCCTTAGTTGTTTTCTCTTTCGGAATAGGAAAATTAAGTCCCTAAGAAGGTCCTTGAGACTGACATATGTTCTTTTTTTAAATCTAAGCAGGGGGGTCAGGCATCGAAAATAGAAATTAGCCTGTTTACCTGAGTCCTTATGAGGTATGGGAGACCTTCCAAGGAACTCAATTTTGTTCATAAACAATAAAGTCATTATCCTTTACTCCCAAGATGTGAACA
>JALTHV010000200.1 GCA_027004315.1 Deltaproteobacteria bacterium | reverse complement strand
TCTAAACTTGACGGTCGGGCCTGAACACATAGGGTTACCGGCAAGTGTCCTAAAAAGGACGCGCGAACAAGCGAGGGTGTTTCCGGCATAAGGTCGGAAAGCTTGTTCGTGAGGAGATTGCGATGAGGCGAGATATTTCAAGTTTTGGTCGGCCGGGTCATCTTCCTTTTGATGATAGGAAAGATGAGTTTGTTAAAGCAGTTGAGGAGAATGACTTTGTTATCCTCTATGGTGATACCGGGAGTGGGAAGACCTTACGAGGACCGGTAGCCTTTCACAAAGCTTTCCCTGGAATGCGCATCGCCGTAACTCAACCGCGGCGGAACGCGGTGAGCAGTCTTGCCAAACGTATAGCGTTTGAGCAGGGCTGGAGACTGGGTGATGAACATATCGGGTATTATTTAGCCCGACAGAGATCGCCAATGACCAAGGAGACAAAAATTGTCTTCCAGATTGACCAGTCATTGGTTAATCGGATTTTGGAAGACGATTTGTTGTCTGAATACGATGCTGTTTTTTTAGACGAACAGCATTTAAGAATAGTCCCTATAGATATTCTCCAGGGACGTTTATCGGCAATAATGGAAAAAAGGCCTGATTTTAAGGTCGTTATTTCCACGGCTACTCCAGACATTGCCAAACTGGAGAAGTTTTACGGACAGTTTGGCAGTGTTTCAACTGTCCGGGTAGAAGGTCGACCCGGCAATGTTGAGATTCGGTGGGCCTGGATGAAAAAACGGGAGCATCATCTAGATGCTGTAAAGCGTTGGATGGGGATTCTCATTAAAGAAGGCTGTCGGGGTAAGGTAGCAGTTTTCTTGCCGGGTGTGGAGGAAATAAACGAGGTTATTGACTTTGTTGATTCTTTTCAACGACCCGATATTGATGCTCTACCATGTCACGGCAAGCTCGATGATGATGAGCAAAATCGTATCTATGAGCCAGTTAATGGCAATAGATTGCGGTTTATTGCTGCTACGGAAATCATCGAGACATCCATCACTATTCCTGATTTGGTTGGCGGTATTGACACCATGCAGGTGTTTCGCAGAGACATCAACTGGATGGGGGTAGCTTCTTATGTGAAGCGCAATATTGCTAAAGATTCTGCCAAACAGCGAATGGGTCGCTTCGGACGGATTGCTGGTACAACAGGTTTCTATATGCCGATTATCGGCTTTGAAAGCGATGAATCGGCAGAGAGACATTGGAACCGGCTACCGGAACATACTCCGCCTCAAATCCTGGCAACAGATTTGGGGGATGCGGTTTTAACCGTAGAAGCCATGGGAATAGAGTTTGACAAATTCCCGTGGATGGATCGTCCATCCCAAAGCGACTACGAAAAAACTGTCATCAATCTGCAAAGATTGGGGGCGCTAGACGAAAACGGTCGGATTACGGATGAGGGTAGAATTTATGCCCGGATGCCATTTTCTGCCGGACTTGCCAAGGCTTATTTTAAGGCCGAGGAATTCGGAGTAGCTGAGGCCGTTAAAATCGGCATTGCCGGACTGCAGGGTAATGATTCCATTTTTTGGGTTCCGGGTCGTCGTAAAGACGTGGAGCTCACCCCGGCAATGGAAGAATTGTTGCCGGACGAGGCTCGCGAGTTCATGGAAAGCAGAACGCGAACTATACGGACCAAAAATGGAAAAAAAGAAGTTGAAGTCCGGTATTTACCCTCTTTCTCCAGTTGGAATGGGCAGAAACTGGCCAAGTATCATCGCGAGCAATTTGCGGCCGGTACCCATTCGGATATTGTAGCCATAATTCTTGCCTATTTGCAGTGGCAAGAAAATGGCCGGAGTTCTGAATGGGCAAGAGCCAGGATGCTTAAACCCAAAGTTCTCTGGAATATGTTCAATGGTATAAAGGACATAAACCAGGCTCTGTGGGAAGCCGGGATGAACGGCAAAAATAAATCCGATAATGTCAAATCAGCTGATCCTCAGTTGGTTGTTCGGGCATTAGCCGCTGGTTTAGTTAATAATTTGGCTGTTCACAAGGAGAGGAATAATTATTCGGGTATTTTGTATGACCTGATAGTTTCCTCCTCTTCAGCTCTGAACAGTGCTAAGAAATGGCCAAAGGTTGTTCTGTTTTCTCAGGTCACTTTGGCAAAGGGGATTGGCTATCGCGGTTCAGATCTGCGTTTTGCCGAAATTCTTTCGGAGATTAATCCGGAAGACATCGCTACCGACAACCCTCAACTGTGTGAGTATTCGTATGGTAATTACGAATATAATCCTGAAAAGGATATGGTTGAGTCTGATGAACATCTGAAGTATGTGAATACAGAAATTCGCGTACAGAAAGTTGTTCGAGGAAGCGATGATCCGCAGGCAATCAAAGCCTTTGCCGATGCTTTAGCTTCAGGCAAGGTAGAGTATCCGGGTAAAGTGGATAATGACGCCTTGTGTTCCGAGATTGACGCCTTAAATCTTCGCTGGCAAGGAAAGGTTGGACAGATTACTTCTGATAAATTAAGTGAGGTTTTTCAAGCTCGATTGACAGAAGTTCAGACTTGCACACTTCAGGAAGCGAAAGACAAAGGTGTTAATTTCAGGATCAATGAGACTGATGCCGAATTGATTCTTGGGATTGAGAGCTTGGCTGATATACGCAAGCGAACGGCTGTTGAGCGTCCTGAAATGTGGACAATTAATGGTCAAGAATTTCCGCTTGAGTATAAAATGAGCTCTTGGTCATTTACCGGCGTTATTCTTAGATTGCCGGTTCATATGGCCAGAACAATTAAATTGGCTGATATGCCTAATTTTGGAGATGACTGCAACATCAGGGTTTATCTGCTTGATAAAAGCTACTCTGATATATATGTTGCCTCTGAAGAAATTGGGAAGTTAGCCGATAAGATTGAATCTCGGCGGATTGAGCAGTGTTGGGCGGAAGCTCACAGTCAGCACGAAACCAGCTGGACGAGAGATCCTCAAAAGGTCATCGGCTGGTTGAATAAGGTTGGCTCGCGAGTGGAAGTCACCCGAACCGATAATGGCGAAGGCGAGCCGATTTTTGGATACTTTTCGCTTTACTCGGATTCTGATTCTGACTTTCAGGTTAGGTTAAGAGAGTCTCGGGAAAAAGCAGAAGAGGAGA
>JALTHV010000199.1 GCA_027004315.1 Deltaproteobacteria bacterium | reverse complement strand
GAAATAGACAGGGATGTAGATACAGAGGGCAAGAACCTATGGGATTTGGCGCAGGCATTGGCATGGAATGGCCGAAAACTGCTCAGTGATATGTTTAGCAATTATCTATCAAGTCCTCGAGACCTGCTTCCTGTCTTAGATGCCATTACATACTGTCTGGATGGGTACGTAGCAGCGTGAGGCGGTTGAAATTCGCTTAGAGCCCCTTGATATACTGAGATTCTGTGCAGCACAGATACAACTGTGCAGAGCGCTTAACGAAAAAGAAATAAGGCTTCGCAATGGGAAAGGCCTTCTGTATAATGTCGGCTATGCTCCCAAAAATGTAAAAAATAGCCATTAATTGATGCTATTTGGAGAAGTCTGGATACAAACCTTTTGGCGTAGTCCCTGCACCTTTCACGCATCTCGAGCTGGCCCACCTCCATCTTTTTTGGGCCATGTTCCCTTTCCACGTTATGCTCTATGGGGAGGCCGTGGCAGTCCCAGCCAGGCACATACGGGCTCTTGTACCCGGACATGGCCATGGACTTTACTATTATGTCCTTTAGGACCTTGTTCACCGTGTGGCCAAGCTGGATATGGTCATTGGCATATGGTGGACCGTTGTGAGGGACAAAGCGGCCCTTTTCATAAGGGTGCTCCTTGAGGAGCCTGTAAAGGTCTATCTCCTTCCAGTAGGACATGATCTCTGGCTCGCGCCTCGATAGGTTCGCCTTCATGGGAAAGCCGGTGCTTGGAAGATTGAGCGTATCCTTATAATCCATTCCACTAAATACCTCGCTTCATCCAAGATTCCTTCTTCATGGGGGCATAAATACTAATAAATACTACAGGATTAAGCGGGTTTCCAGTATCAGGGCCAAGGGCCTTAAAAATTTTTTCTTTTATAGGCCCTTGGGTTGACATCCTAATCTATAAGGTAATATATCTTATTGTAGGGGATTTCTGGTTGGCTCTTCCGGGAAGAAAAAATCCACTTTTGATACCCCTGTAGTTAAAGGCTATAAGCCTTTGTCTGGTTATCTTATGAGGTTGCGGACCAGACCTTTCAGGGTCTGCATTGGACAAAAAAGGATGGAGGGGGTGATTCTAATGGTTTTTTAATTGCCAGGATCAAGGGGGGTATTGAGCAGGTCTTACTTTACTGGATTGGAGACCATTTAGCAATTGCAGGTTAGGAGGTTTATTCAAGATGATAAAGAGAATCTACAATGTATTCATCAGTGTATTCCTTACAGGTCTTTTAATAGGTTTTTCTATAAGTTCTACCTAGGCCTATGAAGCGATAACAGCGGCAAAGGCCTACGAGATGGTAAAACAAAACCAGGCCATCATGATAGATATCAGGACGCTTGAAGAATGTTATTGGGTGGGAAGCCCGGCATTAGAGCCAAACGGGATGTCCATTGCCTACATCCTTCCATGGAAGCTATGGCCAAGCAACATGATCACTACAAAGGATGATTATTACAAACCAAGCATGATCGTTGCCAAAGAGACCTTCCGCATGGTGTTTGAAACGTATCTTCCTGACAAGACGACTCCGATCATACTCTTTTGTAGAAGCGGGGACCGTGCTGATGTGGCAGCGAAATACCTTGAGAGCCTCGGCTACTCGAACGTATATTCCATAGACAATTACCTGCTCCACGCCGAAGGAAAATGTGGGATGGGCGGATTCCAGGGTAAACCAACAAACAGCCCTGCTGACTACCAGGGGTACCGGGGCTGGCCAGGCAGGGTATCCTATCTACCCACCTATCCAAACTATGACCCCGACTGGCTTCCAAGCGACCCAAACTAGTCTGTTTCCTGGATGGACTTTGGGCTTCCAGTCACCCAGAAGCTTGATCCCAGCAAGATAATCTACTACTACCTGGGCCTGGTCTATGTCAAATAACGGGATAAAGGAAGAACGCCTTTAGGGCCTGGCCTACATAGAGAGCGAGGGGAGAGACCCTGAAGATAACCTGGGTAAGGACTCCCCCTCCTTATCCAATACGCCTTAAGGCCCTTTAAGGCCTTCAGGCCGGCCTATTTGCACAGGGTCCATTCCTGCCTGAAACCCCGCACAGTACGCCGCCATCGCCGCACCTCCCGGTCTCGAACTGGAGGACAGGGTGATCAATGCCAAATCGGTTATAAAGCTCGCCTCGGATCTTTTCGGCAAGGGTTTCCGTATTGCTCACGAGCTGGTCCTCTACCTGCACATGGCAGGAAAAGGCAATGCTGTAGGGGCTCACGTTCCAGGCATGGAGATAGTGTGCCCCGCATACGCCAGGGATATTCTCCAGGCAATCCCTGACCTCCTGAATATCGATCCCCTCTGGGGTGGCATTCATCAGGATCCCTATTGCAGCCCTCGATATAGACCAGCAACCCTTCAATATAAAGAACACGATAAAAAGGGAAAGTAGGGGGTCCAGCCAGTACCATGGCCTGAACATCAGGATGGCCCCGCTCACAAGGACCGCCACAGAGGTCAAAAAGTCGCCTACCATATGGATAAATGCCCCGCGCAGGTTCAGGTTCTGCCCTGAACCCGGGTGGAGCAACCAGGCAGAGAACCCATTTCCAACTATCCCTACACACGCAAGCCATACGACAACATCCCCGAATACGACCTGCGTGCGGTGGAACCGTTCAACCGCTTCATAGACCAGGAAGATGGATACCCCGGTCAGTATGGCCACGTTGATAAGGGCGGCCATGACTTCGGCCCGCCTGTAACCAAATGTATTACGGACAGATACCCCCTTTTTGCCGATCAGGTGGGCGAGGTACGCGATGAGAATGGATGTAAAATCGCTGAAGTTGTGGGCAGCATCGGACAAAAGGGCCATGCTGTTTGCATATATCCCGCCAATGACCTGTGCCACTGGGATGACAAGGTTTAGAAGGAGCGTAATGATGAGCCGGGCCCCTACAGTATCCTCGGTGCCCATATTATTATCATCGATTTTCATTCAGATCCCTCATAATGACGCAATCTGCACCTTCCATCATGTACCTGTATCTTTTGGTACCTGCCCTTGGAACGTTCAATACTGATTTTTTGCCATTCTTCCTCTGACATTTCTTGGACTTTCTTGATGAGATTCTTGCTCCGACGGCGGATAA
>JALTHV010000198.1 GCA_027004315.1 Deltaproteobacteria bacterium | reverse complement strand
GACAACCCGGTTGTCAAGCATCCCCATACAAACGAGCCCTATATTCCAGGTTCTTCCTTAAAGGGCAAGGTGCGGTCGCTATTGGAGATGAAGAGTGGGCTTTTGGCCCTGGAACGGGATGGCAAGCCACTTGGGACAAAGGTCCTGAAACACAGAGACCTAAAAGAAGACCAGCGTGCCGAAGCCATCCGCATCCTCAAGCTCTTTGGAGTAAGCGGCGCCGATGACCAGGAAAACGTCGAGATAGGCCCGGCACGGGCGTCGTTTGCCGACTCCTTTTTGAATGAAGATAGCAAAAAGATGGTAAAGGCGAACCAGCAGTCCTATTTTGAGGTAAAAAGCGAAAATTCCATCAACCGGATCAAGGGCACAGCCGAAAATCCCCGCTTCACCGAACGGGTCGTGGCAGGGCTGAAATTTGATTTTGCCATCAACCTTAAAGAGATGGAGGGAGATAGAGACGAAGACCTCCTCGATACCCTCCTTGAAGGCCTGAAGCTCCTCGAACACGACGCCCTTGGAGGTTCGGGCAGCAGGGGCTACGGCAGGGTGCGCTTTGAATTCGACGACGGGTCTATTGCCGAGAGATTCAATGGCATCAATCTTTTTTCGTGAGGTCAACCTATGCGAACCTACGCCATAACTATCAAACCACAATCGTCCTTTGGCACACCCCTTAAGGGAGATACCATATTCGGCCAGTTCTGCTGGCAGGTAGCCGAGGACCCCGCTATCCTGAATGGTGGTCTGGACCGCTGGATCAATATCTATACTGAGCGGCCCTTTGCCGTATTCTCCAGTGCCTGGCCCCAATTCGAATATGAAGACGGGTGGTTTTATGCTGTCAGACGGCCAGAACTACCCCTCTTTATGCTTGGCGATCCAGAGGGCATTACAGGCTGCGCAGAGCGCCTTGCCAGGCGCAAGGAAAACAAGGCAAAAAGCTGGCTTCTCGTGCCAGAAGACCTGAGAACTGAACTCTCCTGGAACAATCTCGTGGATGACAGGGAACTCAGCAGACGCGTAACCGTATCCTTCTCAAAAGAAGAGAGGCGTAGACTGAATTCATCCCTGGGAAAACAGGGAATAGCGATTCGGGCCGAGCAGCAACACAACACCATAAATCGTCTGACCATGACCACAGGAAAAGGGATGTTTGCCCCCTATATCATGGATAATACCTGGTACCTGCCGGGAATGGAACTGGTGATCTTTGTTGCCATAGACGAGGAGGCCTGCACCATAGAACAAGTGAAAAAGGGGCTGGAACGCATTGGTGAATGGGGCTTCGGCCGGGATGCATCCACGGGCCTTGGCCGCTTTTCTCTTGGCGAAACGGATGAGGTGGAATGGCCCAGGCCAACCAATGGCACTGCTCTTCTGGCACTCTCTCCATGTGTTCCAGAACCAAAAAGATTTCAAGAGATGTTCTTTGCACCGTTTATACGGTTCGGACGGCACGGGGCCCAAATCCTGCATAAAGGCAGGCCGTTCAAGAATCCGGTGGTCATGGCCGATGAAGGCGCGGTCTTTATCCCAAAAACGAATGATATTTCAGCCCTTCCCTATATCGGTCAGGCGGTTACCGGCATCTCTAAGGCAATGCCTGAAGCCATAGCCCAGGGATATTCCCTTGTTCTGCCGTTTAATATGCCAAATTGGAGGAGGAATCATGCATAGCCAGACCCTTTACGTTCAACTCACCGCAGCCGCGCCACTTCACATCGGCTGTTCAGAGGTATACGAACCGACCTCCTTTGTCATAGACCAGGCAGAGAAGGAACTGGTTTATTTTGATACTGGTCGCTTCTTGAACCTGCTTGACAGCGATGCCCTGGCGAAATTTTCTGCCATATGTCGCAAGGGCACCCCGGCATCTCTAATCGAATTAATGAAATTCATGCGAAGTCAGGCCAGAGACATTTTGATCTCAATAGAGGCCAAGAGGATCCCTGTCGTTAAGGCCCTGGCAGAACACTACAAGCAGACCTTGAACCTTCCTCTACATGACAAGAGAAAGGTAGACCAGGAACTCAACCGATTCCAGATAATGCGTACAGCTTTTGATTCTCTGTCAGGAGAGGTCTATATCCCTGGTTCGGCAATCAAGGGCGCAATACGTACCGCAGTACTAAATCTACGGAATAATGGCCGTGCCTTTCCTGATTTTAAAGGGAAAAGCAGAAACCTGGAGGAACATCTGCTCGAGTCCGATTTCCGACACATGGAAAGTGATCCCTTTCGACTTATCAAGGTCTCGGACTTTTTCCCCTTAGGAAAGGCAAAGACACGTATTATTTACGCGATTGACCGCAAAAAGAGACAGAGTAAGTTCGAGGCCAGAGCGCCTTACCAGATTGTTGAGGTGGTGGGGGCTGAGACACAGTTCATCGGCACAATCAGTGTATTTGACTCTTTTCCGCATGGACCTGTCAAAAAGCCAGTGACCCCTGAAGAAATTAGAACGGCTCTTCATACCTTTTATGGAAAGGAAAAACAACGGGAAGACAGGGAGTTGGAAAGTATCGGCATCAAGCCTGTCCCTGTGGACATAAACGGCCAGCGTATCCCCTTGAGGGTAGGCCGCCATGCCGGTGCCGAATGCGTAACAGTTGAGGGCCACAGGTATATCAAGATAATGCAAGGAGGGCATAGCAGGCCGAAATTCCTCGACCATGCCACTACTGTATGGCTCGCCTCAGATAACAGAAATCCCGGCACCACAGAGAATCTGCAGGCCTTTGGATGGGCAATCCTGGAAATGCTTGAGCATGATAAGTTTGAGACCCTGAAGGCCCAGGTAGAAAAGAAAAGGCTTCTGTTCCAGGAACAGCAAAAAATAAAGGCTGAGGCTTGGGAAGCTGAGCAGTCAGCAGGGGTGGCTCGGCATGAAAGGGAACTACGGGAAAAAGAAGAAAAGGAAAAAGAACTCGCTGCCCGGCAGGAACAAGAAGAGAAATTCCAGGCTCAGTGGGATGCCATGAGTGAGCAAGATAGGGATCTGGCCTGTATCCGGCAAGAAGAAGTCGCCCTTAAATATGCATCTGGAGATGCCAGGGATCCCATTCCCAATATCTGGCCCAAGCTCAATGACGAATCAATCCCACCTGAGCACCAGAAGGCCCTTGCC
>JALTHV010000197.1 GCA_027004315.1 Deltaproteobacteria bacterium | reverse complement strand
ATGCCCTTCAAAAGAAGATACTAATTGGTTCATTTCTGTGTTTTGGGGCCTTGACTGGTCTGGCAGGTGCAGTGGTCTATTTTGATCCAGCACTCATGGACAATTGGATTGGCCCTTCCCTCCTGGCGGCTCCTCCTGTAATAGGACTGATCTTCTATTTTACATTGGGATCATGGCTGAAGGATGTGGAAGGTCCTGCCAAACCTACCACAAAAGGGGAGATCATTACCAAAAAAGAGGCCAGGCAACCTGCAGAAGAGGCCCCGGTGCCTGAGCCCAAATCGCCTCAGAGTGAAGTCGCGGCTGGATATGATCTGGACAGGCAGGTCCCCTATTCCCGTGAGATCGCTACAGTCCAGATCTTGGGACTGCTTCAACGTGAGGGCCGGCTCCTTGACTTCCTCCAGGAAGACATAGAGCCGTATGAGGATGCCCAAATTGGTGCAGCAGTGAGGGAGGTACATCGTGGCTGCAGGACTGTGCTGAAGGAGGTCTTTGGGCTTGCACCTGTGCTCAATGCCGCAGAGGGGAGTCAGGTAGAGATAGAAGACAATTTTGACCCGTCTCGGATCAAATTGATAGGCAATGTCCATGGCAGGCCACCGTTTACGGGTACACTCCGCCACTGTGGGTGGAAATTTACAGAGGTCAATCTGCCCGAATGGGCATCAAAAGAGACGACCGATGTCTTGGCACCTGCTGAGGTAGAGATCTCGTGACTGAATCCCGATACATAGTTGGCATAGACCTTGGTACTACTAACTGTGTCCTTTCTTACATAGACACACAAGAAGGGGAGGGACCTGGTTCGGGTTCCGCAAAGATCTTCCATGTGCCTCAAGTAGTGGCCCCTGGAGAGATTGGGGAAAAGGATCTCCTCCCATCCTTTATCTATCTCCCTACTGATCAGGAAAAAGAGGGGGGAAGGCTTGCAATGCCCTGGGACCCCTTTGGCGATAGGTTAGTCGGGGCCTATGCGATATCCAGGGGAACAGAGGTCCCGGGGAGGCTGATTGCATCTGCCAAGAGCTGGCTGTGCCATCAGGGAGTGGATCGTACTGCCCCGATCCTGCCGCCGGATGCCCCTGAAGGTGTGCCCAAATTTTCTCCGATTGTGGCCTCGGCCACATACCTGCGTCACCTCAAGATGGCCTGGAACCATACGCTTGGCAAAGAGAAGGGAGAGCGGCTGGAAGACCAGGATATCTATCTCACTATCCCTGCCTCATTTGATGCCGTGGCCAGGGAACTTACCGTAAAGGCCGCAAGCTCTGCAGGGCTTGACAACATCACCCTGCTGGAAGAGCCCCAGGCGGCATTCTATGCCTGGCTCCATGTCCACATGGAGGACTGGAAGGAGATAATAGGCCAGGGAGACCTCATATTGGTCTGTGATGTGGGAGGAGGTACGACAGATTTCAGCCTGATTCGTGTCACCAGTGAAGAGGGAGAGCTTGGGCTTGAACGGGTAGCAGTGGGTGAGCACATACTCCTGGGAGGAGACAATATGGACCTGACCCTTGCGTACGGCCTTGCCGAGGAGATGAAGGCCAGGGGTACCAGACTCGATTCCTTCCAGATGCAGACCCTCTGGCACAATGTCCGCATAGCAAAGGAAAGACTCCTCAGTGATCAAGGCAGCCAGGAAGTCCCTGTGGTTATCCCTGGACGGGGATCAGGCCTGGTAGGTGGCACTGTCCGCACCTCTCTCAAGAGAGAGCAGGTGGAATCCCTCCTACTGGAGGGCTTTCTCCCTTCCTGCAAGGAAGATGAGTGGCCTCAAGACCGTCCAAAGATCGGGCTCCGGGAGCTGGGCCTGCCCTATGTGAGCGATACCGCAATAACAAGACATCTTGCCAGGTTTCTTGGCCTCCATATAGATAAATCTACTCCTGAAGGCAGTCAGGGTCCAAATGTCATCCTCTTCAATGGAGGGGTGCTCAAGGCCGGGGTTATACGCCGGCGCATATTGGAGATTATTGCTCCATGGATGCATAGAGAGAATGCTCCTGATCTGAAGGAACTTGTAAGCCCGGATCTGGATCTTGCCGTTGCCCAAGGTGCCTCCTATTATGGCCTTGTACGGAGGACTGGAGGTCTCAGGATCCGGGGAGGCATTGCCCGTTCCTATTATATGGGGATTGAGGGGGCGAGGCCGGCAGTACCTGGCCTCCCGCCGCCCATAAAGGCCCTCTGTGTAGTCCCCCAGGGCATGGAAGAGGGGACTTCTGTCTCTCTCCCAAAGAGGACCTTTGGACTCATAGTCGGGCACCCGGTGGAATTTCGCTTTTTGGCCTCTACTGTCAGACCACAGGACGTAGTAGGAGATCTCGTCGAGGACTGGGATGAGACCATAGAACCCGTGACGACTTTGCAGACCTCTATGGAGGCACCTGGAGTCGAACCTGGGACCGTAATACCGGTACAGCTTGAAAGCACGGTCACTGAGGTAGGTACCCTGGACCTGTCTCTGGTCTCAAAGGAAAAGGGGCTCCGCTTTGATCTGGAGTTTAATGTGCGTGGGTAGGGACAGGAAGTGCCATCAACAGTAGTTCCATTCAATGCAAAAGAACGTCTTCTGTCCCAGGCCAGGGCCTATATAGCTGATCCTGGGCTGGTCCTTACTGAAAGAGACCGGGCAGTACCTCTATTACTACGGGCACTCAAACTGGGGGAACTCAGGCTCAGGCGAGAGATTATTTTGCTATTAGGCAGCTTTGCCAAGGAGGATATCTACTGGCCCCTGTATGAAATCATGTGCGATCCGGAAGAGCCAGACGAGCTGAGAGATCAGGCCGCTATATACCTCAGTGTAATAGGGCCGTTTCTGGATAACCCTCAGGCCCTGGCCAAAAAATTGACTGCGGACCTAAAAAGCCCTGATATAGATATCAGGGTACGTGCCATAATAGCCCTTGGATGGGAGGGCAACAGTGGAGCGATTTTGCCCTTGATTGAGTGCCTGTATGACCCTGATGAAGAGATACAGGAAATAGGAGTAAATGCCTTATGTAATTTAAAGGACAGCCGGGTGATTGGACTCCTGGTTGACAGAATGGGGCAGTGCTCAATGGACCAGAAAAGGAGTATTCTCTTTAATCTGTGGAGGTTTAGGGACAAGCAGAGAGAAGT
>JALTHV010000196.1 GCA_027004315.1 Deltaproteobacteria bacterium | reverse complement strand
GCTATCTCCTGGCTGCCCTTGTCCTCTATCGTCTATCTTATCTCCTTGGCCTGTGTCTTGATGTCTTTATCTGCTATTCATGTCTTGCCCTGAAGGACCTCATCAATCACATCACTCCAGTGATACATAACTTGGAGACAGGCGATCTGGCTGGAGCAAGGAGGGCAGTCTCTCTGGTGGTGGGCCGTGATGTCCGATATCTCGATGGAAAGGGTGTCGCCAGGGCAGCGGTGGAGACCCTGGCAGAAAACTTTGTGGATGGATTCCTCTCGCCGCTCTTCTGGTATGTAACAGGAGGCACTATAGGGATCCTGGTTGGGACTACTGGTCTTGAGACTGCCCTTGGCTTTATGCTTGGGTTTAAAGTGGCAAGTACCCTGGACTCTATGGTAGGCTATAAGAATCCAGAATTTTATAGATTCGGATGGGCGGCTGCAAGACTGGATGACCTGATGAACTTTGTCCCTGCGCGGCTTTCTCTTATTCTCCTGTTTGCCGGGAGTGTATGGACGGCCCGTCTACATCCCCTGGATGGCTTGAGGGTGGCAATGAGGGACAGACTAAGGCACGATTCACCAAACGCAGCGCATCCAGAGAGCTTTGTTGCAGGGGCCCTCCATGTCCGCCTTGGAGGACCCACCAGATATCCTGATCGGCTCAGCGAGAAGGCCTGGCTGGGCGAAGGTTATCCGGATCCGGGGACCGGAGATATCCGCAGTACGGTCTCTCTCCTCAAGGCCTCTGCCTGGATATCGTTGACTATTGTCCTATGCATATTATTTTGTAACTTCTCAATAAGTGGAGGCTTCATTTTGGTAACCGATCACAGGGTGCTTCTTTTTCCAACATGCTCTTGCCCCTTGTTTTCTAAGGTTTTTGCAGCATAGGACCCTCCCTGTTCTCCTCCGCTGCGCTCGGGAGTCCTTCACATTCCCCCGGCCAGCGGTAGCCTTTTTTCAGGGTTTCAGGAGCATCGTCTGATGCACAAGATCAGGACACTCTGCTTATTAATCCGCACTGAAACCCTGAAAAAAGGCTACCGCTGGCCGGAGACGTGAACAGTTACTGCGCTACGGAGCCGGGGTCTCCCATGCTGCAAAAACCAAGAAAACTACAGGGCTAACGCAAATCGTTTCCAAAAGAAGCACCCTGTGATCGGTTACATCGAAGTTGCCAGGACTTATTGAGAACTTACATTATTTTTGCCTGAACTATGGATATAATTCAACAGGGATGTATATTTGTTCTGGGTGGTGCCAAGAGCGGGAAGAGCCGTTTTGCCCTGGATTTGTGCAATGGGCTGGAGAGAAGGCGTTTCTTTGTGGCTACTGCGCAGGCCCTTGATCAAGAGATGAAAGAGCGCATAGAGCGCCACCAGGCAGAGCGGGGAGACAACTGGCAGACGATAGAGGAACCAATCAATATAGCCAATGTGATCCGTGCCCTTGATGGCAAAGATACGCTCATCTTGATTGACTGCCTGACCCTCTGGCTCAACAACCTCTTTATGAAATACGGAGAAGATCGGGAGGCAATTAATCAGGCCATAGAAGACCTGATACAAAATTTGGCAGACATCCAGGGGGTTGCAGTAATAGTCAGTAATGAGGTGGGCATGGGGATTGTACCTGAGGATCCCCTGTCACGCAGATATCGTGATACGCTCGGTTATGTAAACCAACAGATTGCGCACCTGGCCAAAAAGGTAGTCTTTACACTGGCAGGCATTCCCCTGGTACTGAGCAGCCGGTCACTGGCCTGACGTAACCATATTCACGTCCCTGGCCGGAGAGGAATGTGAACGGTCACTGGCCTGATCCCCTTCACATTTTCTCTTGTTATTTTCTATGGAAATTGTTATTCTGTCTGTCAGCTGTTTAATCCACAGATTTCGCAGATTACACAGATTATTCTAATTATCATGAAGGATGATGCGAGATCTATAGGGTTTAATTCCCCGCAGCTGCCACGAGGTAGTTTATTTTCATGATGGGATTTTTTTTGGACATAGACCTTGATACATTCTCCTACAGAGTCTTCATCGATCACTGACTTTTCTCTTGTTCTTAGTAATCCCCTAACAAAATTGCAGTAGCACAGATGGTTGGCAATCAGGACTGTTTTGTGCCAATTTTTCGATGTTGCTGTCATGGATATTAATATCTTTTATATTATTATTATATTATGGATCAAAAATTAATTAGAAATATAGCGCTTATCGCCCATGTAGATCACGGCAAAACCACACTTGTTGACCAGTTTTTTAAGCAGAGCGGAATGTTCCGTGACAACCAGGTCATGGCTGAACGCTTTATGGACTCCATGGATCTGGAGCGAGAACGTGGTATCACAATAGTTGCCAAAAATGGTTCTTTTCGGTACCGAAACTACATAGTCAATATCATTGACACCCCGGGCCATGCCGATTTCGGCGGTCAGGTGGAACGTGTGCTGCGTATGGCAGACGGCTGTCTACTCCTGGTAGATGCCCAGGAAGGCCCTATGCCACAGACCTATTTTGTGCTAAAAAAGGCCCTGGCGATCTCTTTGCCGGTATTGGTAGTGATAAACAAGATCGATAAGCCCGCGGCCCGGCCACACTGGGCAGTGGACCAGGTATTCGATCTCTTTGTCAAGTTAGAGGCCCCGGATGAACTCCTCGATTTCCCTGTAGTCTTTACCTCGGCCAAAGAGGGATACGCTATCAATGACCCTGAAGATCCTATTGAGAGTGCCTCCATGATGCCCCTTTTTGAGAAAATTATAGCCTGTATACCGCCGCCATCCGGCGATCCTCAGGCCGCTCTTCAGCTCCAGGTAAATAGCATCGCCTATTCCTCTTATCTAGGTAAACTCGGCATTGGCAAGGTGCTGAATGGCTCCATTAAGCTAAATCAAAACATCGTAGTGGCAAAACGAGACCAGAGTCTGGTACCGGCACGTATAACCAAAATATATCGGTTTGAACGAGACCAGAAAGTACCGATCGAGGCGGCCACCACTGGAGAAATTGTGGCCGTAGCCGGTATAGATGACATCAACGTGGGTGTTACCTTCACTGATCCGGACAACCCTAGACCTCTGCCCATTACCGATATCGATCCACCTACCATCGCAATGCGTTTTATCCCCAATGATTCCCCCTTTGCCGGCCAGGATGGCAAATTTGCTACCTCACGCCACCTGGAGGAACGTCTGTTCCGGGAGACCTTGGCTGACGTTGCCCTCAGCATGGAATCTCTGGGAGCTGGGGCCGGGTTTAAGGTCTCTGGACGCGGTGAATTGCATCTTTCCATCCTTATTGAAAAGATGCGGCGTGAGGGATATGAATTTCAGGTAAGTCGGCCCCAGGTTATTATGAAGGAAGAGGACGGCCAACTGCAGGAGCCTTATGAGGAATTGACCATTGATGTAGACGAAGAATATCAGGGAACGGTCATTGAAAAGCTGGGTAGGATGAAGGGGCAGATACTGGAGATGAGTTGTACTAAAGGGATAGCCCGGCTGATCTACAAGGTGCCGACGCGCGGGCTTATCGGCTTTCGCAGCAAATTTCTCACAGATACCAAGGGGACGGGGGTGATGAACTATGTCTTTGCCGGCTATGGTCCCTTTGCCGGCAAGCTCTCAAATCGCAGCAGCGGGGCCCTCGTGGTCAAGGAGACCTGCACTACGGTGGCCTATGCCCTCTTTAATCTGCAACAAAGGGGTCGCCTCTTCCTGGGCCCAGGGGTCAAGGTCTATGCCGGACAGATAATTGGCGAACACTGCCGAACCGGTGACCTGATAGTAAACCCTGCCAAGGGCAAAAAATTGACTAACCTCAGGGCCGCAGGCTCAGACGAAAACGTCATACTTACACCACCACGGCACTTAAGCCTTGAGGACTGTATCGCCTTTATCAATGACGATGAACTGGTAGAAGTAACCCCGGCCGCCATCAGGTTACGCAAGCGGAACTGACTGAGAAAAATGGAAAGTGATCTTGTAAAAAAGCTATTTTTGGCCATCCTTTTGGTTGTCTGGCTATTATTCCCTTCCCTGACATTTGCGGTGCAGGCAGATGACATCCTTGGCGACTGGATTACTAATGGGGGAGAATCTTGCATAGAAATTTTTAAAAAGAATAATTGTTATTTCGGGAAGATTGTCTCTTTAAAGAGACCTAATTACCTGCCGGGTGAAATTAAGGGCATGGACGGCAAACCTCGAATGGACCTGAATAATCCTAAAGAATCATTACGTTCTCATCCCCTGATCGGATTGGAAATAATGAAAAATTTTCGCTTCGATGGCGACAAATGGATTGATGGCAAGATCTATGATCCGGAAAATGGGGAATCCTATAGCTGCCAAATTTCATTAGCAAAAGACGGAACTCTACATGTCCGGGGATATATTGGGGTCTCGTTATTGGGACGCACTACTATATGGAAGCCTGCAAAGGCCTATTTCCGGAAACAGATGAAATCTCTTGGTCTTGGCTATTACCCTTCCCGAAAATAGACTTTTAAGCTTTGAGGTAAGTGTTCATATTCCCTCCCGGTCAGCGGTAGCTTTTTTCAGGGTTTCAGTGCGGATTAATCGCAGAGTGCCCTGATCTTGTGCATCAAGCGATGCTCCTGAGACCCTGAAAAAAGCTACCGCTGACCGGGAGGGAATATGATCGGTTATCAAAAATGATGCCCCAACTTATTGAGAAGTTACAATTCACCATAAGGAGTGAAGATGCAGTCCTTAAGAACTCTCCCAGGAGGGACGATACTCCCTTCCCAGATCACGCTCCTGTTCAGGACTACCCCGGTCCCCAAGGTCACCCCATGCCCTATGACGGCCCAGTCTCTCCACAACAGGTCTCTGGGTAGCTCTGTCCCCTTGCCGACCAGGAACCTATCATTTTTATACCTGAAAAGTGCCCTGTGTGCAGAGAGATATCCCCTTGGTGTCCCGATGTCTTCCCATATATAACGATTAGCTACGACTTTTACCTCTAAGGCCTTTAGGTGATGACCCTGTCTAATAGTGGCCTCAAATAGGTCTACTAATGAACTGGGACGATATCTAGGAATCGAATCAATAAGCCGCAGGTCCAGTACAGAGATACCAGTAAAGGCTATTGCATCCGGCCCCCTATAATGGAATTTTGTGACGCCCCCCTTTGTTATGGCCACATTATTCCAAGGCCTTCTTTTATGGACCAGGAGCGTTGCCATATCTCCATGGCACTGATGCAGATCAACTACTCTGGCCAGGTCCAGATCTGTTACTATATCTCCATTTATGACCAGTAGAGGTTCATCTCTGGATAAATAAGGCAGGGCATTTCTGAGTGCCCCCCCGGTCCCGAGGAGACACGGTTCGACCAGTGTTATGATGTCTGCTCTGGCCTTATAAGACCTCATTTCCTTCAGTACAAGGTGGGCAAGATGGAAGCAGTTAATTACAATTTTTCTAAATCCCAGATCTTCAAGCTGAGAGACTGTCCTACAGAGCAGGGGTAGATTTAGTACAGGGAATAAGGGCTTAGGTAGATGTAGTGTCAGGGGCCGCAGACGTGTACCTAGCCCCGCAGCCAGAATCATGGCTTGCATGGAAGGAGGGGACAGACCAAGCAGCAAATTCCACGTAACTGTTCACATTCCCCCCGGCCAGCAGTAGCCTTTTGAAGGGTTTCAGTGCGGATTAATAGGCATAATGCCCTGATCCTGTACATCAAGCAATGCTCCTGAACCCCTGAAAGAGGCTACCGCTGGCCGGAGACATGAATAGTTACAGTCCACTAGGACTTTTTCTTATCTCCTATATCTGAAGAATTGCTTGAGGCATCATTTGTCAGAGGTTGTTTGGGATCTACTTCATTATCAAGATCCTTTAACCCGGCCTTGAATGCCCTCAGCCCCTTGCCAAGTCCTGCCCCTATCTCCGGGAGTCTTTTGCCCCCAAAGATAAAGAAGGCGATCACCAGGATAATCAGAAGTTCTTGTGTGCCTAGGCCAAACATAGCATTTCTCCTTAGAGAGTATTATTTGTACTACTAAAAAAGCCTTTTCTATTTTTCTCCTAGATTTTGAATCTAGGCATACTACATACCTACACATATGACAAGATAGGGACCTCAACAGGGAGGGTCCACGTTATGTAATCCTTCACATTCACCAGCCCGGTGGCCAGGGACGTGGACGGTTACCACACTATGGCGAACCATAACTGTGTAGGCCTGAAAGCAAGAAATTTACCCCAAAGTATGTAAAGAGCACTGAGGCAAAGCCCAATATGGATAGGTAAGCAATCCTTCGGCCGGTCCAGCCCCTTATAAATCTGGCATGTAGGGCTGTAGCATATATAAACCAGGTTATTAATGACCAGGTCTCTTTTGGATCCCAACTCCAGTATGTGCCCCAGGCATTATTGGCCCATACAGCCCCTGTAATTATGCCCAGACTCAACCAGAGAAAACCAAAAACTATAGTTTGATGTATCAACTCGTCAAGGACCTTGCAGCTAGGTAAGGCGCCAAGGATTCCCTTTGATTCCCCTTTGGCCTTATCTTTAAAGAGAAACATGACACCAAGTCCGCAGGCAACGGCAAAGGAGCCATATCCCAGGAAGCAGGTGACAACATGGACAATGAGCCAGTTACTCTTGAGTGCCGGTATGAGTGGCTCTATTGAATCTTCTACTTGAGGGCTAAAAGATGCATAGGCCATGGCAAAGGAGGCGAAGGGAGTTACAAAGGCCCCGATCACCCGTCGTTTGACCCTCCATTCGACAATTAAATAGACTAAGATCGTTATCCACGAAAAAAATACCAGAGACTCATACAGGTTTGAGAGTGGCGCATGTCCATAGCCCAATTTGTATGACTCTATCCATCTGAGAGCTATGCCCAGTGTCTGGATTATAAAGCCCGCAGTCGTGACCAACGTGGCCAGCAGACCCACCTTTTCTACCCTGAAGATCCAGTATGTCAGATAGAGTATAGCGGCACCCAGATATATAAAAGTTGTTAAGCTGAGAAAATATGAACTGGAAAAGGTCATTTCTGTGCTCCTATGCTGGAATCCAAGGCCTCTTCAGCTTTTTTGATATTTTTTTCAAACTGAAGCCTGTTTTTGTTGGTCTGACCAGACAGGATGACAAGGGTCTTGTCGTTCTGACGGCCTACCCAGAGCCACATCCGTTGATGCGGGACCCAAAATACTACAGCAAAACCAAAGATCAGGATCGCAAAACCCAACCATACTATCCAGACTCCTGGATCCTTTTTGACTTGCAACCCCGTCAGGTAGCGTTCATTGATATTTGCAAGAGAAATCCTATAGGAATTCTTCCCCTGGTTAAATTCCCTCTCATTTCCCTTGAGAAGCCAGAAGGCCTTTACCCGGCCAGCTTGATTTTGTACCCAGATCTGGACTGCGGGCCTTCCATGTACATTTTCGGGCTCATAGCGCATCAATCCAAAAGTCAATCGTGCCTCTGGCCATAATACACTCTGGAACGCAGGGATATCGAGGAGAGTCTGCCGGCCATCAGGAGATACGATACGTAGACTTGCTTCTGGAATAGCCCGATAGCTGGCCTGGTAAAAAGTTATGCCTTTATATTTAAGTGGACTGTTAACCACAATAGACTTGCGAAGGATCTCCTTACCATCTGATATGGTCAGATCAGACCGGTATTCTTTTGGTTCCCCATTATCATAAAAAGAGATATAAAAGCGATTACAGTGGACAGAGAAGCCAAGCGGTATGTAGCCCCCTGTATCTCTATCCACAATATGGTCTATTGTCTTTCCTTCTGCCAACATCACGCTGCCCTTGAATCCGAGAAATAGACCTACCAAGGCACCGATGAAGATGACCAGTATACTGCTATGCAGGGCATATATCCCCCAATAGCTCCATTTACCCTTCTCTGCCAAAAACAGCCTGCCTCCATCTACATCTGGAGCCTCACGGGATTTACCTGCGGCCTCCTTAAAGCTGGAGATGATTGTCTGGATAGAGATATTGTCCAGATCTCCCCTTATCTTCCAGGTCCTCTTGAAGGGCATTCTCAGCAGGCGCTCGGGGGTTATCGAGAGGCTATCTCTTTTATAGAGCTTTAGCGTAAATGGTAGACGCCTCAGGGTACAGACTATGAGGTTGACGCTAAAGAGCCCAAGTAAGGTTATATACCACCAAGAATGATAGGTATCATTTAGATGGAGGGCCTTTAAGACCAGAAAAAAGTCGGGTCCATAGTGTTCAAGATAGAATTGAAGGGATTCCCCCTGGGGTATTACAGTGCCAATAATAGAGGTTATGGCCAGAGTAATTAAGAGAAATACAGCCAGGCGGATCGATGAAAGAAAACGCCAGATTGGATTAGATTGATGTCTTGAGGATAGTGCTTTCATAAAGTAAGTTTGGATTTTATAGGGCTTGCTATATCTTGGAGTTATTGTCAGCTACCAAAGTCAATAAAATTTTTGCTGAAAAAATTCCTGTGTAGCACCACTCCAAGTTACTTGTGGTCGGATGACGGGCCAGTCTTTTGGTCGTGGCTATCATCACCTTCGGCCTTTTCCCCCTCCTTTATAGATTTTTTGAAGTTTCTAATGCCTTTTCCAAGACCCTCACCGATTTTTGGAAGCTTGTCTGCACCAAATACAATGAGAATGATAAGCAAAATGATCAGTAATTCCGGCATCCCCAACCCAAACATCCTCTATTCTCCTATCCCCAGAAGACTTGTTATGCGGACATCTAAAAAATCCAATTAAGTCTACCGCCCAAGTATTTTTCTGTCAATCAACCTATCTCCTGAAAATAGCGGACGATGAATCCTGATGGCATAACTTCTCAATAAGTCCTGGCAACTTCGATTACCAAAAATGATGCCCCAACTTATTGAGAAGTTACCTGATGGCCTCATAAAAAGCAGATCTTTATGTTGGTTTATGAAGAAGCTGTTCTATATCGATAGAGAGATATGGGATTTGTATCTAACCATTGGATAGTAGGTGACCACGTTTTCCCAGGACTGTCTCAGGCCGGCCTTGGAATTCAGGGAAGGCCGGGTCTGGATAATAAAAGGCTTAATTCATGGCACAAAGATCTTCCTATTTTCTGTTCATCCTTGAAGACAAATATTTTGCCTTTCCACTCTCTTCCGTGGAAAGGGTCCTCCGTGCCGTTAAATTAACCCTTATTCCTGAGGGCCCAACGAGCCTGCAGGGGGTAATCAACATGCATGGAAAGATCATCCCGGTGGTGGATATCCGGAGAAAGCTTGGCCTTCCTGGCAGAGAAATAGGCCTGCACGACCGTATCATT
>JALTHV010000195.1 GCA_027004315.1 Deltaproteobacteria bacterium | reverse complement strand
CTCACTATGCCAAATCTGTCCAATATCACCTTGGCCAGGGGGGCAAGGCAATTGGTAGTGCAGGAGGCGTTAGACACGATGTGGTGATTTACAGGGTCATAGTCGTCTTCATTGACCCCCATTACAATAGTGATGTCCTCACCCTTTGCAGGTGCACTAATTACGACCTTCTGTGCACCTGCCTCCAGGTGGCCGCGTGCAAGGTCTGCATCTCTGAATCTCCCAGTGGCCTCAATTACATATTCTACACCCATTTCCTGCCAGGGCAGTTTCATGGGTTCCTTTATGGCCGTTATGCGGATATCCTCGCCATCCACAGTTATACTGTGGTCTGTGCTCTGTATATCAAGGGAAGAGGTCCCCATTACAGAGTCATATTTTAACAGGTGGGCCAGGGTATGGGTGTCTGTCAGGTCATTTATGCCTACAATTTTAATGGGCTCAAATTCTTTATATTTCTTAGAGGCCCTTAAAATACTCCTTCCAATACGTCCGAAACCGTTAATGCCAACTCTAATAGTCATATCTGAATCTCCTGTATCTTAGGTTATCGTCAATTATCCCAAATTATGCACTTCAAACACCAAACAATCTAGTTAAGATAGATCTTCAACTTTATGGGTAACAGACCTCTACAAATTTCCCCTCGTTACGAGGCACTGCCTCGTAACGCAATCTTAGTGGCTCTGCCACTAAATGGAGGCAGAGTCTCCTGAATTGCATTCCCAGGCAGAGCCTGGGAATGGAAAAAGAAGACTACACCAAAAAAGAGAGGCTGTCAGTTGAAATGGATCACTTCTCCAGAATTCTGGAGGCCTGATTGATACTTTTTCTGGCATAGGCTACAATTTCATTGGCCACTTCATGTAGAGAAAGATCTTTTCCCCGGCACTGGCACAGTTTGATCAACATGGGAAGATTCATTCCTGTTATGACTTCAACCTTATTCTTTTCCAGAAAAGTAAGGGTCATGTTGGCCGGAGTCCCACCATACATATCTGTAAGCACCAATACCCCATCGCCTGTATCTACATTTTTAATGGCCTTACGGATATCGCTCTGCAATTCATCTATAGGCCTTGCCGGATCTATAGAAAGGGCGCTTATCTGCTCAGTCTTGCCTACAATGAATATCACGGTCCGTAGCAGTTCTTCAGCAAGATGGCCATGGGCTGTCACAACCACACCTATCATGTATTTATTCCTCCAGTTCCAGATCTCTATGTGTAACGATAACTTCCTCATCAGAGCCAGCGAATATCTCTCTTAGATGTTCTACAATGGCAACGCTCCTGTGCCGGCCACCTGTGCATCCCACGGCAATCACCAGATAAGACTTTCCCTCCATCTTGTATTTTGGGATAAGAAATCTCAGGAGGCCTTCAGCGTGTTCTAGAAATTTTATAGTGTCTTCCTTTTCCAGAACGTAGGCCTGTACTTTGGGGTGGCATCCGCTTAAAGGGCATAAATCGGGTTCGAAGTATGGATTCGGCAGGAACCTGACATCCAGGACCAGATTGGCATCGGCAGGGACACCATACTTAAATCCAAAGGAAAGCAGATGTATTACTAGTCGATCCAGACACTTTCTCGAGGAGTAGAGCCCCATGAGGTTTTGCCTTAACTGATGTACATTGAAATTGGAGGTATCAATCAGCCTGTCTGCGCATTCTCTCAGGCCCCTCATACGTCTTTTTTCAATCTCTATTCCTTTAAGTATATCGCCCCTGGGTTGCAATGGATGGCAACGGCGTGTCTGGCTGAACCTCCTTACTATTACCTCATCCTTTGCATCGAGAAACAGGATTTCGAGATAAAAGCCCTTTTTTTTGATCTGGTTAAAGATAGACTGATATTGGTCAAGGAATCCCCTTTCCCGCACGTCCATTACAAGGGCCACACGAGTGGACACAGCAGAGGCATTCTCAGTAATAGAGAGGAACTCAGGCAAGAGGACTATAGGCAGGTTATCTACACAAAAATAGCCCATATCCTCAAAGGCCTTAAGGGCAGTACTCTTGCCGGATCCGGACAGGCCGGTTATGATGATTGTCTGTACCCGCTTCTTGTCTTCGATGGCCAAAATTCTCCTGAGGCATCTCTGCCTGAATCAAACCCAGTAACCGTTCATACCCCCTCCTGTTGCAACCGTCCACGTCCCCGGGGAATGTGAACGGCTACAAACCCAAATCCCTACAAGACCTACCGATCGCCTGGGCCCATAAACATTTCGTTATTACGGTTCGATTAGTCCCAAGGTCCCATCTGTGCGCCAGTAAAGGACATTTACTGCATCAGTCTCGGCGTTGGTAAACATCATAAAATCTTGATCCAACACCTGGAGTTGGGCAACTGCCTCCTCAACGGCCATAGGTTTGGAGAGCATCTTTTCTGTATTGATTACGTGAAAGCCCTCTTCTTCTATTCCCAGAGGTGGTGGGGCCTCTAGAGATGATGGCCTAGGTAGTGGGGCAGCTCCCCTCTTGTTGTGAATTTTCCCTTTATATTTTTTTAACTGTTTTTCTATCTTGTCGGATACCAGATCAATAGCGGTACGCATCTCATTTTGCTCTTCTCTGGCGGCTGCCCTTACACCATCTCCAGAAATCACTACCTGGACAGCCTGTCTAAATTTCTCTACTGACAAGACGACATCTATGTCCATGGGGCCGTCAACATATTTCTTGATTTTTTTGAATCTCTGCTCAACATATTCACGTAGTGCATCAGAGGCATCGAGGTGCCTAAATGTCACATTGATTCGCATAAAATACCTCCATATGGGATCTATCTAATCTTTAATTTATAATAGCCTTTTAGGCTGTAGTCTATTAGACTTTTAGCCTAAAAAGGTACAATCAAAACCTGACCTAACATATCACTGGACGTCTGCGGCGACTGGAGGGCAAAATGCCCATAAGGCCCCTGTATTTGGCCACAGTCCGCCTGGCAATATGTATATGGTCCTTGCTCAAAATCTCCACAATTTGCTTGTCACTGTAAGGGCTGGCAGGATTCTCTGCCTGGATCATCTGGCGGATCCGTTCCTTCACACTATAAGAGGCTATATCAGAGTCACCATCCCGGCGGAGACCTGTGCTGAAAAAGAATTTGAGTTCGAAGATGCCCTGTGGTGTGTGGACATATTTGTTGGTAGTCACTCTGCTTATAGTAGATTCGTGCATCTCGACATCCTCTGCTATATTCTTGAGTATAAGGGGATGGAGATAGGAGATACCCTTGTCCAAAAAATCCCTCTGGAATTTTACAATACTCTCTGTGACTTTATAGATAGTCTTTTGCCTCTGATAGATGCTACGAATCAGCCACATGGCAGACCTGAGTTTGTCCTGGACAAAGTCTTTGGCAGAGGATGGAATGGTACCATTTTTGAGAGAATCACGATAGAGAGGACATATCTTCAGCCTGGGCATGCCCTCGTTATTCAGGCTTACTACATACTCACCATCTACTTTATAGACATAGATATCAGGGACGATGTATTGGGTCCCCTCGTTATTGAAGATCCGTCCGGGGCGGGGCTCAAGACTGGTTATTACTCCAATGGCCCGGACTATCTCCTTCAATGGTTGCCCGGTAGCCTTGGCCATGGCCTGATAATTATGCCGTTCAATATATTTCAGATAGTTACTTACCAGTTCACGAGCCAGCGGGTCATTGACCCCCAGGTGATCTAACTGAATCAAGAGACATTCTCTGAGGTCACGGGCCGCTACGCCTATGGGGTCAAAGAGTTGGATCTTTTTTAAGACGCCTTCCACCTCTTTTGGTGTACATCCTACCTCTTTGGCTATTTCCTCGATGCTGGTCCTGAGATAGCCATCCTGGTCAAGATTGCCAATAATAAGACAGCCGCTTTGGCGCTCTGTCTCATTAAAAGACGCCATCTGAAGCTGCCACAACAGATGCTCTGCCAGATCGCTGCCATAACTTACGATATTTTCGTAATTTAGGGCCTCTTTTTTTTCAAAAGAATAGGCAGACACTGAGGACCTGCTATCTTCATACCAAAAATCCTTCCAGTCTATTTCTTGGATTGCCTTCTCTTCCCATGGAGTCTTCTCAAGTTCAGAAGAGGCCAATGTTGGAAGTTGAGACTCATCTGGTTCTTCATCCCTGTCTAAAGACGGTCCATCTCCGAATGAAGCCTCCTCTAAGACTGGGTTGCTTTCTAGCTCCTGGCCTATCGTTTCTATTAGTTCAATCCGGGAGAGCTGGAGGAGCTTTATAGCCTGCTGCAACTGTGGAGTCATCACCAGTTGCTGAGTCAGTTTAAGCTGTTGGCGGAATTCTAATGCCATAGAAATAGAAGATGATAGTAAATCAAAGTGTAAATTTTTCTCCTAGGTAAATTTTCCGTACTAGATCACTGGACGCAATATAGTCTGGAGGCCCCTCTTCTATAACACTTCCTAAATTAACAATATAGGCGCGATCACATACAGTCAAGGTTTCATGGACATTATGATCTGAAATAAATACCCCTAGTCCCCGGGCCTTTAGGCCCAATATTATTTCTCGGAGATCAGATATAGCCAGTGGATCTACCCCGGCAAAGGGCTCGTCGAGCAAGATAAAAGTGGGATCAGTAGCGAGCGCTCTCAGTACCTCTAGCCGTCTCTGCTGACCTCCTGAAAGAGACTGTGCCTTTTGATCTATAAAGGCAGAGAGTCCCATTTCATTTAAAAAATCGGGGGTCTTGGCCTCTATTTCCGTTCGGGATAGCCCCCTTGTCTCCAGTACCAGACGGATATTATCCCCAACTGACAACTTCCTGAAGACCGATGACTCCTGAGGCAAATAGGTTATGCCGTTACAGGCCCGCTGGTGCATTGGCAGATTGGTTATATCTTTCCCGTTTAGCAGGATCCTGCCCTTATCAGGTCTTATGAGTCCTGTAATCAGATAGAAGATGGTGGTCTTTCCAGCACCATTTGGGCCCAACAGACCTACTATGCTGTGGTCTGACAGCCCGAGGCTTACATCATTAACTACTGCCCGATCATGGAAACTTTTTACAAGCCCCTCTGCCTTTAACTCAGTCATAGAAAAGACCTTACTCTTTTGGGTAGACAACGGCCTGGACCTTTGTCTTGCCGTTTCCTTCAACTACACTCCTGTCCTCATTCAGGAAGAAAGTAATCCGGTCTCCTCTTACCCGATTTGGTCCCTCCCATACCTGGGCCGCGCCTGTAATCGTTATCTTCTCAGCAGATTTCTCATAGACAGCCTTCTGCCCGGTAGCGACACGCCTACCTTTGCTTATACGTACATGACCTAAGGCAACAATTTTTTTTATTGCCCTCTTCGTCTCATTTCCCTGTCCCTTAGCCTTGGCCTTCTCATAGTAGACCTTGAGTTTGTCGGAATGTAAAATAAAACTGTCTTTGGTGGCTATTACATGCCCTGTAAATATCACGGTCCTCGACTGATCCAATACCTCCATCCTATCACTCTTTATATGTATTGGGGCCTTTTTATTGTGATAGGCACCATTTACTGGCTGGGCCAAAGCTAAGGGACATGGAAGATACAACACAACACAGATACAGATCCAGATAGTTAATAGCCTTATATCTTGACAGCTCATATGATTTCTTTAGAGATTCAGTTCACCATTTTCAGGGAGAACGGCCGTTTGATTTATAACTGTAAGTTTACCCAGTTGGAGATTGTACACAAGCCCCTTACCTCTCATTGTAAATCCATTTCCCTTGATGACCACATTATCTCTGGTCCAGATAAGCCTCTTCTTTTGACTGAAGTACAGGCTTTTTGAGTAGAGAGTAGTGCCGCTTTCAGAGTGTACTTCCACATTGCCCTTTAGAGACATTTCATCGTCATTAATCCTATACATACCAGAATCGCCAGTAATAAGGAGTTGACCACCAGAATCGGGGAAAAATTTGATTTTTACCTCCTTGAGGTCCATGACGTTTTTGGCCTCATAGAGTTGCCCCTCGCTTGCCCTTAAGATCCATTGGGTCTTACCTCCTAGATTTCTTGCGTAATGTATGCCTTTCAAGGTAAGGTCTGCCTTCAGCCCGCCGAGATTCTTGATCCACAATTCATCGGAATCGGGCCTGTTCTGTCCCCACCTCCAGAGAATTATCAGGACTAGAAGGACAAAGGCAAGCATCCAGAACAGACGACGCTGTTCAAACTTTAGAGGATAAAGGCCTTTTAGATGAGACAATTGCAAAACTCCGAGCTTATTCGAGGGTAACCGTTCACATTCCCCCCGGCCAGCGGTAGCCTTTTGAAGGGGTTCAGGAGCAGCTTGATGCACAAGATCAGGGCATTCTGCCCATTAATCCGTACTGAAATCCTGAGAAAGGCTACTGCTTGCCGGAGACGTGAACGGTTACGAGATGCCTGCTAAGATACATCAATATTTGAGATAGCGGCCCAGGAACTCATTCCATCTGTCTTGGGCCTTGAGAATCAGGTCACAGACCTCTCTCACTGCACCCCTTCCTCCTGGTCGTCGTGTTACATAATCGGCATAGTCTTCCATGGGCTGTGCGCAGTCTGAGACTACTATGGCAAGACCTGCTTTCTGAAGGAGAGGCAGGTCTACCCAGTCATCTCCAATATAGGCAATTTCCCTATTTTCTATCCCTAGCTTGGTCTTTATTCTCTCATATATTTCTGCCTTATTCTGCTCCCCCTGATATACCAACTCGATACCCAATTCTTCTGCCCTGATAGCAAGTGGCTGGGAAAAGCGGGAGCTAATAACAGCTACATGGATCCCTGCCAGGGAAAGGAGTTTCAGGCCAAGGCCATCCTGTACATAAAAGCCCTGTACCTGCTCTCCCTGGGAAGTATACACTATACTGCCATCGGTTAACACCCCATCAACATCCAGTATCAGAAGGCGGATATTGCGGGCCCTGTCTGCAAGTGCTTCCTTTTTAAGCATTCGAGTTCAATAGAGAAATCTCAAAATATGACCGTTCACAGTATACCCCTAATAAGTCACTGCAGTAACCATTCACATTCCCCCCGGCCAGCGGTAGCTTTTTCCAGGGTTTCAGTGCGGATTAATCGCAGAGTGCCCTGATCTTGCGCATCAGGCGATGCTCCTGAAACCCTGGAAAAAGCTACCGCTGGCCGGAGACGTGAACAGTTACGTTACTGCCTGCCTGATCCTGGAGAGGACCTCAAGCAGTTCTGCTGCTGCCTTTAAAGAGAGGCTGTTGGGGCCATCACAGAGGGCCTTGTCAGGGTCTGGATATACCTCCATGAATATCCCATCTACTCCGGCTGCCATTGCTGCCCTGGCAAGGATGGGCACGAATTCTCTCTGACCTGATGAACATCCATCTCCGCCTCCAGGGAGCTGTAGGCTGTGGGTAGCGTCAAAAACGACGGGGGTACCAAATTCCCTCATTATTGCCAGACTTCGCATGTCAACCACTAGGTTATTGTAACCAAAAGATGCACCTCTTTCGGTAAGGATGACCTGGTTGTTTCCAGTCTCCCTTATCTTGGCGACTGCGTGTCTCATATCCCATGGGGCCATAAACTGACCTTTTTTTATATTGACAGGGAGGTGAGTCCGGCCTGCGGCCACCAGGAGGTCTGTCTGTCTGCATAAAAAGGCCGGTATCTGGATAGAGTCGAGGACCTCTGCAGCCGCCTCTGCCTGATCCGGCGTATGAATATCTGAGATTACAGGCACTTTTAGTTCTTCTTTGATAGCAGAAAGCATTTTGAGACCTTTTCTCAGCCCCGGCCCCCTATAGGATTTTATAGAGGTCCTGTTTGCCTTATCAAAAGAGGCCTTAAATATATATGAAAAGCCACAATTTCTGGCTGCCTGCCCCATAAATCTGCCAATAGAAAGGGCAATCTCAATATCTTCAAGCACGCAGGGCCCTGCAATAAGTAGAGGTGGCTGTCCTGGTCCGACCCTAAATCCTGCTATATCTACTCTTGGTGCCTGGATACCTGTTGTACACATTGCTTTCAGTTTTGGGCCTTGAGCTTTCAGCTTTCAGCTTTCAGCTTCCCCTCCAATGCAGCGTGTATAAATGCCACAAAGAGGGGATGGGGATTAAGGGGCCTGGACTTGAATTCTGGATGGAATTGACATCCAAGGAACCACGGATGCCCAGGTATCTCCATGATCTCTACCAGCTCTCCATTAGGACTCAGCCCAGTGAACCTGGCTCCGGCATCCTCAAGGACCTTACGATAAGAATTGTTGAATTCATATCTGTGGCGATGCCTCTCAGAGATCTGCTCAAGCCCATAGGCAAGATAGGCCTTGCTATCGGTCACCAACTGACATGGATATGCGCCAAGACGCATGGTACCACCCTTTTGCGTGTCGCTGTCCCTTTTCTCTATCTTCTTGCTACGATAGTCATACCATTTCTTCATCAGGTAGATTACAGGATCAGGAGTGTTGGAATCAAATTCTGTACTGTCTGCCAAAGGTAACCCAGCTACACTTCGGGCAAATTCTATCACTGCCAACTGCATGCCCAGGCAGATACCAAAAAAAGGCACATTGTTCTCTCTGGCATAGGTAATGGCCTCAAGCATCCCAGGTATCCCCCTCCTACCAAACCCCCCCGGGACCAAGATCCCATCTGCCTTTGCCAGACGATTTAGCAGGTCTTCACCCCTGGTCTCCTCTGAGTTAATGAAATCGATCTCGACCTCAGAATTGTTTGCAACGCCCCCATGGAAGAGGGCCTCATTCAGGCTTTTGTACGATTCCCTGAGGTTTACGTATTTGCCCACCATGGCGATACGAAGTCTGTACTGTGGATCTCTTACCTTGGAGATAAGGTCTTCCCAGCGTGTGAGTATAGGTGCCCTTGTCCACATATTGAGAGACTCGACAATTTGTTCATCTAGCCCCTCCTTGTGAAAGCGGAGAGGCACTTCATAGATACACTTTACGTCTATGGCGGCAATAACTCGATCCACTCCTACATTGCAGAACAGGGCTATCTTGGACTTTATCTCTGGAGAGAGGTCAATTTGGGTACGGCAAAGCAGGATGTCTGGCTGAATCCCTATGGATCTCAGTTCCTTTACACTGTGCTGAGTCGGTTTTGTCTTGAGCTCACCCGCTGCCTGAATATAGGGCACATAGGTTACATGGATATAGAGGGTATTTTCTTTACCAAGATCGGCCCTTAGCTGCCTTATTGCCTCCAGAAACGGTAGACCTTCTATATCCCCTACCGTGCCCCCTATCTCCACTATGACTATATCTGCCTCGCCATCTAGCTGCAGGACTGCCTGCTTGATCTCATCGGTTATGTGGGGGATGACCTGAACCGTGCCTCCAAGATAGTCTCCCCTTCGTTCCTTTGTGATTACACTGTAGTAAA
>JALTHV010000194.1 GCA_027004315.1 Deltaproteobacteria bacterium | reverse complement strand
TAACGTCAGGGGTAAGCCGCCGCCAACAATGCGGGGCAACCAGTCTTCAAAAAACCTCTGAACCTGTTGCGGGGCATGGCCTGACAAAATCCGCCCAGCTGTTGGCGGTCGGCTTGAGCCCATGGTTGGGCTTCCCTTCGTCATCCCTGTCTTAGGCTCCAAGCCAAGCCTTCTTCGGGACCACAGCTCGCTCCACGGGCCGACAAATTGGTCCCGGATTGGGAATATCAATGTATCCAACCTTATCTGGCGGCGATGGAAGATTGTAAACACAAATCAGGTGATAATTCTCCCCTCTGTTCTTTGCTTCTCTGAACTCGCTTGGTTGCAACGGAATGTCATTCGGCTCAGTCATCCCCTTCACTTCAAAGACTTCTGAACAATGGCCTTGACATTCCAAATCGTATCCAAGATTCTTGCCTTGAGTAACCATACCGATCTTGTTGTCGTGGTAAGGGTTCAGTCTATTGCGAGCTATGGCATATGCTGCATTCTGAGTAAGAAATTCATCGTCTTTTGGCTGGAAGCCGTGTATTCCTGCTGACTTCAACTGATCATTGATACCAGCACTGTTGAGTCCATATTCAGCCAACCACTCCGCGTTGGAATATGCATCATGAATGGGCTTATACATAGGCAGCAGGTTCGCCTCGTAAAGTGGAGCCCAGTTGAGATTAGCCCTTGGAAGAAACAGGTACTTGCACTCCATCAATGTGCCGTCCCCAGAAACCAACCGATGTGGTAACGAACCGCCATTTGCCAAGAGAAAAAGAGTGGATCGGATGAGATCATGTGGGTATTCCCAAGTCTTCGGACAATCGTCAGCTTTGCTGATTTGATCGATTAGTTGTCTCAGTTTTAACATTAGCTCCTGGCGATTGATCACAATTAACCCGCAGTTGCTGAGGCCTTCCACAGCCTCAGGCACTTTCGCAATTTCGGGATGCAAGCGATGCTTTTCAGCGAGATCGGGCAAAACCGCAGTCAGGAACTTGGGGATATTTTGTGTATCTATGTCAATCACAAACAATTCCTTGGGCGGGTGGAGTTCATTATCGTACCCTAAGGCCAATGGAATATCTCTCAGTGGTGTATCTCTTCCTTGTCGCCCGCCTATGCGGTAGCTGTTTATCTTATCGGAGCCTATTTGTGAATAAAGTTTTGCAAGTTTGGTGGGAGAATCCTTGATGCCTTCTAAGACCGAAGCCATATGCAATAGCTCATACATGCCAATCGAACTAGACGCAACTTTTTTTCGTATTTGATCATGAGCTATCTTCTTCCCAGAAAAGGCTTTGAATGTACTTTTCCCAACTAACTCAAGCACATCAAACTCGACGTCAATCAAATCATCACGCTTTGTTAGATTGCCATCATCATCAGGATAAAGAGGTTCATCCCTGAGAAATTTATTTATAGGTTCTCGTAGCTTTTCAGCCCAAAATTTGCTTCCAGCGCCGGCTGGAAAGCTTCTCTGCTGGACCAAGTCCGCTATGCAGAATTTCCATATGGGATGGGTTGCTATTATCTCACGTGTGACATAGCGAAAAAACTCAACGACCTGGTCACACATCCAGTTATTCCACTTGGCTTCGTAGTTGATCAAGTCTCGGCCTGGTTGTGGGACAAAGTCAGCAAATACACCGAATGGCAATCCCGTTTGTTCTCCCTCAACCGGGAGGAAAGAATAGACCCCAGCCACCTTTCCCGAAAGGGGTCTCAAAGCTCCTTTGTCGTCGACCCCTATGACAAGACCAATTTCTCGTTCGGATATGTCAGATCGCCGTACACGCTCCGTTTCTTCATCCTCACGGATCGCGTGATCAATTTCAATAGACCTTAGAAATGTAAGATATCGTGTACTGTCATTTCCCTTTGCGGCATTACTTTTTATATCCACAGTAACGATTTCACTCCTGCACAGTTTATTATCAGGGGTGCTATGCGTCTGTGATTCGGCCAATGTCTTTGAAACGGTGAACGACTTCTGAGGAGTGCGGACTTCAATCTGTTTAATGTGCTTGAGAAGAAGAATTGCTTCTGTTGGGAAGTCATCATTGAGAAACTCAGAAATCTGACTCACGACTTCCCGGCTTTTGGTGCTTGTCAAATCAGCATAAAAACCAGTGAGATATCCATCAGGTAGAGCCTGTGGTTCGATCTCTATGGGAAGGATTTCCCAAGGCCATTCCCAAATTGACTTTCCCTTTTGGCGTATCATTTCAATCCAGTGTTCCCTATGGAAGCCAAAGTGCAGTTCACCTGAATGAATATCAACACGATTGGTGATACGGAATATGGACTTGAAGCCAATACCAAGATAGCCATGCAAATCCAACGAAGGACGCTTTTGGGATGCAACATCACAAATAGCCTGCAAGTCATTCTGATCAAACTCTCGTCCGTTATTGAGAATCCAAAGAGAATCATCGTTCATTTGGATTGAGAGTCTGCTAGCCCTAGCATCCTCTGCATTTTGAAGAAACTCAAGTACCCAGTGTTTAGGAGATAGAAAACCACTTTCCAAAATCTTGAGCATATTTACGTAGCCAGGCCATTGTGACTTAAATTGGACTAGCTTGTTTTCCAATGCTGTAGATATTAAAGTCAAAGCTCACCTCCCACGCTACAATGACAGACTTTTGCTCATTGTAAGGAAATGCTTATTTCTGATTGGATTAATCATCTACTATCTTGATATTTTTCTGCTTTGCGTGAAGTGCCTTTGCTATTTCTTTCTTGAACTCGCCATCAGGAAAGCACTTGAGAACTGGAATCTGCTTGCCAGATTGGATACCGAAACCTAGACCGGATGCTCCTCCAGATTTGCTCTCATCTGCGAATAGACAATACATCTTCTCAGGCTCAGAATTTAAGGCATTTTCATCAGTACATTCGACCTTGTAGACATTGTCCACTTTACGCCTTCGACATACATACTTGGTATCTTTTTCCATATTCGTTCACCTCCGAATTAAGGTTCATTCATATTATGTGCTTGTCATTCTGCTGCATGCCATGTCTGCTACGGGAAGCCCAACAGTCCTAATACATGGAAAAAGTCCATTATATTGACCCATATAGATGGACATATTTTCCAGATATTCAGATATTAAGCCAATAGAAATAGAAAAATTTTTACCTTTATGCTCAAAAAATCCACTT
>JALTHV010000193.1 GCA_027004315.1 Deltaproteobacteria bacterium | reverse complement strand
CTCCTTATCCTCCTGGACTTCCTTCATCAACCAATAGAGAAGGCCGTATTCGGCGCGGGTGCCAGTGACGATGCAAATCTTTCTCATTTATTTTTCTTTTTTATCGTGTGCTTAAACTTCAACACAGCGAAGTTCAGTTCTATCGATGTTTCTGTACCGGTTGTTTGCAGGTCGTCATCCAGAATTTCAGCAATAATCTCTCCACTTTTCCGCATCAGGGCTTTTTGTTCGCCTTTATCCTTGACGTTCGAAAGGGTCCTGATATTTCGAGACAGTTTCCTCATTTTGGAAAAGGTTTCAATTATCGCCAAAGTAGCCTGAACCGCCTGTGGGCTTTTGAGGATGGTAGCCAGCATGTACAAGCCCTTTTCGGGGAATGCTTTCGTGAAATGATTGGGGCCGCGTCTTGATTAGCGCACTTATTCTATTATGTCTCTTTTTAAACAACTCTCCATGGTGAGATTGTGAATTAATTCTTTCAAAGTGGCGGGCCATCCAAAGATAGGCGGGCAAGCAGGATTTACAGGATTTTAATTAGCCGCAGACTTACGCGGACTAACGCGGACATTTTTCTCTGCCGACCTGGCAGAGTGAATATTGTCATTCCCTTCGGGCACAGAGTGTTTGGGCTCAAATCTTTCCTCTTGACAAATTGAAGCAGTGAAGCAGTTGATCACTTAATTTTTATCCGAAAATGCATTTTTTGATTAGCCATGGACACACATGGACATACATGGACAAAAAACAAAATGTTCCCAGAGGTGCATTTTCATTGTTCGTTGTGTCCGCCCCGGGAATGGCGGTTACCGTGAAAATAGCTCATGGGTCATAGCTCATAGCTCATGGTTTAAGAAACAAGGTGATTTATTGCGACTATCACCTATGAGCTATGAGCCAACTTTCATGCTCAGGGGTGCGAAGCACTTAGCATGAAAGTTTGGTCTGTTTGGTTTGTTTTTTCGGTTTAGCGCGCAAGCAAGTGAAGTGATCAAGAGAATCTACAAGAACTCCAAATGGTTCTTCATTGTTTCTTTGGCAGTATGCTGAAGCAGGCGTAATAATCTTGACATCGTTTCTCTGAATGGAAGTTGTTTTGAAACAATAATCCCCCAATGTTCTTGTTGGCTTTTTGCATGCTGGTTGTGAAGGATCACAAAATCTTTCACATTGAAAGTAAAAAGACACCTTTCTTGCTGAATGGCAAATAGAAGCTGCTCTGAATCAGACCGTCCTTTCCGATCCAGTTCCTGAGCATGAATGACATCATATCCTCTTTTCCTCAAGGCATGTGCCAACCCTGAATGTACATCTTCGTCCAAAAACAACTCGATTTTCATACCTACAGGGCTTTCTGATTAGAGCGCGGCGCAATCTTTGATTTCCAGAACTCCACATCTGAAGATTCAGCCAGATACGCGTCAACCTCCTCTTGATGGTCAAAATAGTATGCCAAAGCTGAATGGACCTGTGAGGGCGTTAAGTGGGATAAAGTTGTTAGAATTTCATCAGCGTTCATCCCCATCTGATAATATCCAGCAATACATCTGACAGTGATTCGAGTCCCAACAATTATAGGTTTTCCATCGGCGATTTCAGGGTCAGATCCAATGTGGGGATATGTTTTCGCTTGTAATGCTACAGCCATAGTATTCCTCCTTTCATTTACTTTTTTCTATCACATTAAAACTACTTCTTGGAAAAAGACAAATAAGAACCAATAATACTAAAATTATAAGAAAAATTGGGGTTCAGGTCAAGAAAAACCTTGTACCTGGCAACCAACATGGACTCGGCGGATAGGGGGTCAAATCTTTCCTCTTGACAAATAGCCACGTTTTTGCAGACATGTTCCGGTCCCCTTAATTCTGCATTAGAAGTCGTCTCCTCTGCACAGCGGATGAGACCTTTGAAAAATACCCCCTTTTGCCCAATCAGCGCTGACGCTTTAATTTTGGGGTCGGGCCAAGCTATCATACTGATTATATTCCATAAGTATTTTGAAAACATGCATTTTTACCGCCTATATCGTCGTTTTCGACCCTAAAATGGTCTTTGGAGGACGGGGACGTTGGTGCTTTGTGACCTTATCTTAAATATTGGAATGAGGGATGTTGCTACATTATGAAGTTATGCTAATTTTCTCCGCTTTCAGTCCTTTTTATTTTTAGACAGGATCTACAGGATTTACAGGATTTTTTGGTCTTTCTCCCTTCCCTGAAGAAAGGGAGAAAACTCAAGGCGATAAAAATGGAACGTTGGTTCTAAAGCATTTTGTTGGCCACCCGTTCGCTTCGCTCGCTTGACGGACACAGACAAAAACAAAGGACTGAGTGATGAGTGCTGAGGACTGAGTTTCATGGACCAGTTCATCTCTTCTTGCAGCGTGGGGCCCCCGGCGTGGCGACTTGAGCGCAGCGGGCGGTTAAAACTATGGAACCGCCAAGGCGCCAAGGACGCAAAGGTTTATTCCTTTTTCCCGATCGGGGTGGCCGATCAGGAAAAACTAACATGCCCTGACGGGCAGATTACTACCACGGAGTGATGCAGGCCAATTGTGGGCGCCGCCACCCGGCGGGCACAATGTCTTTCTTCGCGTACTTCGCGTCTTGAGCGAAGCGGGCGGTTAAAACTATGGAACCGCGAAGGCGCGAAGGACGCTAAGGGGTTCTCTCTTAACGGACACAGGCAATCAGTTCCACACCGTAGCCTTCTCAAGCTCCTTTATATCCTGAATCTTGAGTACCATCTTGAGGATCTCCTTTAATTTGTCCCTGTCAGTTATCTGGGCAACCTGTGCCCTGAAACGGGCAGAAGATCCACCGAATTTGGCTTCAAGGGCATCTAAGACCATCTCACGGGCATCTTGAAGCATGCCCTGCTGGAGGCCCTGTTCCTTTCCCTGATCTATCCATCTCTGTGCCAGTGAAGGCATGATGTCACCTCCTGAATCTCTGAGTATCTCTTCGAGTTCTTCTTCCTTGATGTCCTTTGTCATTATAACATATTGAAGCACCATTAAGAAACGGTCTCTGTCCAGTTGGACGATATGTCTGAAAATTGGCTTGAATGAGTCGATATCCTGAAAAATATGCTTCATGGCAAGCAGCGAAGCAGCAAGGTAAAAATTGTCGAATGTCTGCAGGATCTCTTCATCCGCATGCCTGTTCGTAT
>JALTHV010000192.1 GCA_027004315.1 Deltaproteobacteria bacterium | reverse complement strand
GGGGTCTGTAGGCATGGATAAATACTTATAAGAGGTTACGATATAAATGAGTGAGGATTATTACAGTATCCTTGGACTTAGGCCTGGTGTGCCGGCAGAGGAGATCAAGAAGACCTATCACCGGCTTGCGATGCAATATCACCCTGACAGAAATGGGGACAGTCCTGAGAGTGAAGAACGCCTGAAAGAGATCAATGAGGCCTATCAGGTTTTAGGGGATGAAGAAAAAAGGAGGCACTATGACCTCCAATGTCAGCAGCCCTTCAGAGACGATGTATCTCATAAGAAAAATATGGCTGATGATTTGATTACTGTGGTCTCCAGATTTTTTCAAGAAACTCTTGATAGACGAGAGACTGGCTATAGACGAGAGACTGGCTATTGTAGGGGGATGGGCCTTGGCAGGGGCAGGGGCCTTGGCAGGAGATGTGGTTGTGGAAGATGGAAAAGGAGGGGCTTCTGAGACCAAAGTTAATGCATAGGAGGCTAACTGAATGAAGATATCGATTTGTGGAAAAGGAGGAAGTGGTAAGAGTGTATTGACTACCTTATTGGCCAATCAGGCCTTATCCCATGCCCTTCAGGTCCTTGTAGTAGATTCAGATGAATCAAATTCCGGACTCTTTAGAATGCTTGGGTTTAAAGAGCCTCCCGTCCCATTTATGGAACTTCTAGGGGGAAAAAGAAAGCTAAAGGAGAAGATGTCTCAAAAAAATGTACTTAAGGAAGATCAGTTCTCTATAAAGGATATCCCCTCTCGATATCTGGACAAGAGGGACAATCTTATGTTAGTCAGTATAGGGAAGATCCTCCAGGCCTTTGAAGGATGTGCCTGCCCCATGGGGGTATTGAGCCGGGAATTCCTAAAAAAGCTTCGCCTCAATAAAAATGAGATCGCATTTGTCGATATGGAGGCAGGAGTAGAACACTTTGGCAGGGGAATTGATGAGGCCATAGACTACGTCCTTCTTGTGGTAGAACCCTCATTCGAGTCCTTGAGTATAGCTGAGAAGATAAAAGGACTCACCTCTGGGATGGATAAGGCAGTCTATGCCATATTAAATAAAATAGATTCAGAGAAGACCGCCCATAGGCTGGAAAACGAACTCAAGACCAGGGGGATAGAGATTATCGGGACTGTTCCAATGGATCCCCTTATATTTGAGGCATGTCTGGAAGGCCGAGTCTTTGCCGAGGGAAAGGCCTTTCATGCGGCAGGAAAGATCTTGGATAGTCTCCTCGCAATATAGAGTCCGTGTGTTATAAAAAGTATGATCAAAAAATTTCCATTGGTGGATAACTACCACAGAGTTATTAATTATCTACGCCTTTCTGTCACTGATCGCTGTAATCTGAGATGTATCTATTGTATGCCTAATAGGGTCTTTGGCTTTATGCCCCACAGTGAGATCCTCACGTATGAAGAAATGCTCCATATTGTCAGTCTCTGTATTCAACAAGGCATTCGTAAGGTCAGGCTTACAGGCGGAGAACCACTGGTAAGAAAGGGAATCATAGGCTTCATTAAGAGACTTTATCATATAAAAGGATTAGAGGAAGTTACCTTGACTACTAATGGGGTCTTACTCAAGAGATTTGCTGCTGACCTCCGAGAGTGTGGCATCTCCAGAATCAATGTGAGTCTGGATTCCCTCAGACCCGAGCGCTTTTCCTATATTACAGGAAGGGATTATTTTGGACAGGTATGGGAGGGTCTTGAAGAGGCGGAACATGTTGGATTTAATCCTATTAAAATCAATGTAGTGGCCATGAAAGGTGTCAATGACGATGAGATACTGGATTTTGTCAATCTTGCCCTAAAAAGATCCTATCATGTTCGTTTTATTGAGTTTATGCCCATAGGCAAACAAAATGAGTGGAATCCAGAGAAATTTGTGTCTATAGATAAAATTTATCGCCTTATTCAATCCACCTGGGATCTGATACCAGTAAAATCCAATCTCTATGATGGCCCTGCGCAAAGATTTAGAATTGAAGGAAAGCAGGGAGAAATTGGACTGATCGGTGCCCTGAGCAATTGTTTCTGTTCCAGATGTAATCGATTGCGTCTGACTTCTGAAGGACACCTTAGGGGCTGTCTTTTTTCAGACCAGGAGGTTGATCTCAAAACGCCTCTAAGACAGGGAAATGGAGATGGCCATATCCTTCGACTCATTAGATCTGCGGTCAAAAATAAACCTAAGGATCATGGATTAGTGGAATATGGCTCCCCAAAATGTGCTCGTCAGATGTACAGCATTGGGGGTTAAAAAGAGGTAACAAATGTAACTGTTCACGTCCCCGGCCAGCGGTAGCATTTTTCAGGGTTTCAGGAGCATCGCTTGATGCACAAAATCAGGGCACTCTGCGATTAATCCGCACTGAAACCCTGAAAAATGCTACCGCTGGCCGGGAGGAAATGTGAACGCTTACCAACAAATTATTTAAAAAGGAGTGACTGACATGAAAAGCGATGTATTAGTAATTGGTGGAAGTGCATCAGGCATCACAACTGCATTGACCGGTAAGGCCCGCTATCCAGACAAAGAATTTCTTGTCGTCCGGAAGGAAAAGGAGGTCTTTATTCCCTGTGGTATTCCCTACATATTTGGTTCGCTGGAAAATAGCGGCCAAGATGTCGTCCCAGACCAGATACTTACTAATGCAGGGATAAAACTTATGCTCGACGAGGTCTCTTCTATAGATTGTGAAAATAAGGTATGCAAGACGTCTAAGGGAGAGGAAATCACTTTCGAAAAGCTTGTCATTGCTACTGGTTCTAGAGTAATGGTTCCTGGATGGCTAAAGGGAGCAGACCTTGAAAATGTCTTTACTATACAAAAAGACAAGGAATATATCGATAAAGTTATAACAGCTATCCAGAACACACAGAAAGTTGTAGTTATAGGTGGGGGATTTATCGGTGTTGAGATGTCAGATGAGTTAAATAAGAAGGGTAAAGATGTAACCATTGTCGAGGTCTTACCCCACCTATTAGGTATAGTATTTGATGATGAAGTAACAGCCAAAGTAGAAGAGGTACTTTCTTCCCGTGGAGTACATATAAAGACAGGCTCTGGTGTCAAAGAGATACTCGGTACAGATGGAAAGGTATCTGCTGTGGAGCTTCAAAATGGAGAAAAGCTTGAAGCTGATGCAGTCATTTTATCTATGGG
>JALTHV010000191.1 GCA_027004315.1 Deltaproteobacteria bacterium | reverse complement strand
GTTTCAGTGCGGATTAATGGGCAGAGTGCCCTGATCTTGTGCATCAAGCGATGCTCCTGAAACCCTGAAAAAAGCTACCGCTGGCCGGAGACGCGAACGGTTACGCCAGAACTTATTGAGAAGTTACGTTTCATCCTCTGTATAGCAGGTACTCTATCTCTTTTTGCGCCCCAGGTGTTCGTAGGCAAAATCTGTAGCGATCCTACCCCTGGATGTCCTGTGCATATAGCCTCTCTGTATAAGGAAAGGCTCATAGACATCCTCAAGAGTACCTTTTTCCTCTCCAACGGACATGGCAAGGGTATTGAGCCCAACCGGACCGCCCTTGAAGTTGTCTATAATAGAGGTAAGGATCTCGCGGTCCATACGGTCAAGACCCTGTTGATCTACCTTCAACAGGCACAGGGCCTCGTCTGCCACCTGCCGGGATATTGGCCCACAGCCCTTGACTTCTGCATAGTCCCGGACCCTCCTCAATAACCTGTTTGCTATCCTTGGAGTTCCTCTTGATCTCCTTGCGATCTCAAAGGCGCCCTGGTGGTCGATCTCTATACCCATGAGCCTGGCAGAACGTTCGACAATCTGGCACAGTTCCTTATCCTGGTAAAAATTTACCCTCAATACCACTCCAAAACGATCTCTAAAGGGCGGTGAGAGCAGACCAGCCCTGGTAGTTGCCCCAACCAGTGTAAAGTGTGGGATATCGATCTTGATGGTCCTTGCACTGGGTCCCTGTCCAATTATCAGGTCCAGGCGAAAGTCCTCCATTGCAGGATAGAGCACCTCCTCTACTGCAGGGCCCAGCCGATGGATCTCGTCAATAAACAATACATCTCCCTGCTGCAGATTGGTCAGTATAGCGGCCAGGTCCCCTTGCCTTTCTATTACAGGGCCAGAGGTGGATCTCAAGTTCACCCCAAGCTCCGCTGCGATTATATGCGCAAGGGTGGTCTTGCCCAGGCCCGGGCTCCCGTGGAGTAATACATGATCAAGGGCCTCTTTTCTATTCCGCGCCGCCGTGATGAAGACCTCAAGACCGGCCTTGACCTCTTCCTGACCTATGTATTCAGAGAGATACCTTGGCCTTATCCCCGGGTCAAAGGATCTGTCCTCCTGCAGGGGTTTTGGGTCCAGATACGGATCGCTCTCTTTATTTGTGTCTTTTGCTGTCATGTATGTCTAGGGCTCTTCGCCAGATATTGCAGGGCCTTTCTCACCACGCCCTCAAGGCCTGGCTCAGTATCTGCCGAGGCAAAGGCCTTGGCAAGGACAGACCTGGCTTCAGATGGACGATATCCCAGATGGATGAGGGCTGAGAGTGCATCATCCCACAGGTCTCCCTTGCCAGGTCTTTCGGCAGGGATGGCCGGCCTTATATCCCCCTTTGTTAAGAGCCTTGCCCTGGCCTTCTCCTTTAGATCTACACACAGCCTTGCCGCTGTCTTCTTGCCTACACCCTGAATGGCCTGGAGCCTCTCTCTCTTTTCGTGGGCCAGTACCTGTAGCAACTCTCCCGCAGACAGTATCGACAGGATATTCAGGGCCAGCTTCGGTCCAACTCCAGATACCTCTAATAATAGCCTGAACATATCCCTGGATTCGAGTTGCTCAAACCCATAGAGGGAAACCGCGTCCTCTTTCCAGACGAGGTGGGTAAAGACCACTAGTTTTTCTCCAATGGGAGGCAGCTTTTTCAGGGATGAAGAGGGCATCTGAACTTCATAGCCGATCCCATTGACATCTATTACTACTCCACGATCCCATTGACGCTCTACTTTTCCTCTGATATGTCCGATCATCTGCCTTTTATACACGAAGAGTGGGCATGGCATATAGCTACAGCCAGGGCATCTGCGGCATCCTGGGCAGGCCTCTTGGAGAGTTTGAGGACTATCTGGACCATATGCTGTACCTGGGGCTTTTCTGCCCTGCCATAACCAACTACCGCCTGCTTTACGGCCATAGGTGAGTATTCAAACACAGGGAGGCCTCCATGGACTGCTGCCAGAATCCCTACACCCCTGGCATGCCCGAGCAACAGCGCGGCCCTGGCATTAACCGATTGAAATACGCCTTCTACCGCAGATACTGTGGGGTTGTTTCTGGCTATTACCTCCGTTAACCCCGAATAGATCCTCTCGAGACGTTTTGCAAAATTGAGCCTTGGATCTGGACGAATGACCCCTGCCCCAATAAACCGGGCACTGTTGCCTTCCCATGATATGAGCCCATAGCCGGTTGCCCTTGATCCAGGATCGATACCAAGGATGATTTCATGTGGCATGTCTACCCAATCCTCTTGAGGAGTTCGTCAGGTATGTCAAAATTGGCATAGACATGCTGGACGTCGTCATTGTCTTCCAGTGCCTCCATAAGATTCAGGAGCTGACCTGCCTTCTTCTCAGTCTCAATCTTGACTGTGCTGCTCGGCAACATGGTGATCTCGGCAGACAATATGGGGATACCGTTGGACTCCAGGACAGACTTTACCCCTTCAAATGTCTCAGGAGTAGTGTACACCTCCCACTCGGATTCCTGTTCCTGTATATCGTCAGCATTGGCCTCAAGGGCTATATTCATAATGGTCTCTTCATCGATCTTGTCCTTCTCAACCAGAATGAGCCCCTTCTTTTCAAATATCCAGGCCACGCTCCCAGGCTCTCCGAGGTTACCCCCTTTTTTGGAAAAGAGGTGCCTGATCTCTGCTACTGTACGCTGGCGGTTGTCAGTGATGGTCTCAACCAGTATGGCCACCCCGCCTGGGCCATAGCCCTCATAGGTGACCTCCTCGTAATTTACGCCCTCAAGCTCACCGGTACCCTTCTTTATTGCCCGCTCTATATTGTCCTTAGGCATGTTCTCTGCCTTTGCATTTGATATGGCAGCCCTCAGTCTCGGGTTGGCCAGAGGGTCCCCTCCACCTATGCGTGCAGCCACTGTAATTTCCTTTATCACCTTGGTAAAGGCCTTACCGCGTCTGGAATCCTGTATTGCCTTTTTGTATTTTATGGTGCTCCACTTTGAATGACCCGACATAAAACCTCCATTGTAAACGTTCACATTCCCCCCGGCCAGCAGTAGCCTTTTGAAGGGTTTCAGTGCGGATTAGTGGCAGAGTGCCCTGACCTTGTGCATCAAGCGATGCTCCTGAAACCCTGAAAAAGGCTACTGCTGGCCGGAGCCGT
>JALTHV010000190.1 GCA_027004315.1 Deltaproteobacteria bacterium | reverse complement strand
CTCTATGCCCTGCAACACAGGGGGCAGGAGAGTGCTGGCATAGTCAGTTCCGATGGCAAGGTAGTGTATGAACACAAGGCCATGGGCCTTGTTGGCAAGGTCTTCAATGAGACCACATTAAAGGAACTTAAGGGGCATATAGCTGTAGGCCATGTACGTTATTCCACTACCGGGTCTTCAGTCTTGCAAAATGTCCAGCCCTTCCGTGTGTACCACGATGGATCCAGCCTGGCCTTAGCCCACAACGGGAACCTTGTGAATGCCGCCTCTATCCGAAAAAGGCTTGAATGCCATGGCTCCATCTTTCAGACCGGCATGGACAGCGAGGTGATGGTCCACCTCCTGGCAAAGGCCGGACTTCGAGATCTGGATGAGGCCATAGTATCCACTATGAATGTTATTAAGGGGGCCTACTCAGTGGTAATGGCAACAGAAAAGAGCCTGATCGGGTTCAGAGACCCCTTAGGCTTTCGCCCCTTATGTATCGGTAGGCTGAACAATTCTTATATCCTGTCCTCTGAGACCTGTGCACTGGACCTTATCCAGGCCGAGTACATTCGGGATGTAAGGCCTGGAGAAGTGGTAGTAATAGACGCCAATGGGATGAGGTCATTTCAGGGAATCGAGTCACAGAGGAATTCGAACTGCATCTTTGAGTTTATCTATTTTGCCCGTCCTGACAGCAATATCTTTGGACAAAACGTCTATGCCTTCAGAAAGGCCCTTGGGGCCGCCCTTGCCAGAGAGACTACTGTGGATGCCGACTTTGTAATGCCCTTTCCGGATTCAGGTAACTATGCTGCAGTAGGTTATGCTGAGGCCACTAATCTGCCTCTTGAACTTGCTGTGATAAGGAATCACTATGTTGGTCGTACCTTTATTGAGCCCAGTCAGTCTATGAGGGATTTTGAGGTGAGGATCAAACTGAATCCGGTAAAAGAGACTATAAGAGGTAAAAAGGTAGTAATAATAGAGGATTCAGTCATAAGGGGCACTACCAGCAAGACGAGAATCAAGGCAATAAGGGAGGCAGGGGCCAAAGAGATAATCTTGATGGTAAGCTGCCCGCCCATCTGCTTTCCCTGTTATTATGGCATTGATTTTCCCACTGCAGGTGAGCTGGTAGCTTCTAAACAGTCTGTAGAGGAGATCCGGCGATTTTTAGGGCTAGACGGCCTTCACTACCTGGGCATAAAATCCATGCTAAAGGCCGCTGGCAGAGACCCTCAGAGTTTTTGCCTTGCCTGTTTTAATGGGAAATATCCAATTCCTGTGGATGATGATATCGGAAAATTCAGGTTTGAAAGACCTGGTGGGAGACAAAAATAAAATGCTTCCAGATAAGGACGTAGATTCTATTCTCCATGCAGCCAGAGATGCAATAGAGATTGAGATTGCAGGGATCAGGCAGGTAAAAGACCACCTGGATGGAGGGTTTATAAAGGCAATAGACCTCTTGCTCGAGACCAAGGGCCATGTGGCAGTGACAGGGATAGGAAAGTCTGGCCTGATTGGCAGGAAAATTGCCGCTACCCTGGCCAGTACAGGCACTCCTTCCATATTTCTCCACCCGGTAGAGGCCATGCACGGTGATCTGGGCATGGTTACCAAAGGCGATGTAATAATTGCCCTCTCAAATAGTGGAGAGACCCAGGAACTCAATGCATTGATACCTGTATTCAGAGACAGGGGAATTCCTGTGATTGCACTGACAGGCAACAGGGAATCAAGCCTTGCAAGGGCCAGTGTGGCAGTAATCGATACAGGTGTTGACAGAGAAGCATGTGCATTAGGGCTTGCTCCAACTGCCAGTACCACAGCGGCCCTTGCTGCCGGCGACGCCTTGGCAGTAGTACTCCTTAAGATGAGAAAATTTAATGAAAAGGACTTCAGGAAGAATCATCCTGGAGGTACCCTGACTGAGAGGCTTAAAGTCAAGGTAGAGGAAGTCATGCTCACCGGAGCAGATATCCCGCTTGCACGCCTAGGGACCAACATGGCCGAAGTCCTTAAGGAAATGGACGCCAAGCATCTGGGCTCAGTGTTGGTGCTTGATGGCGAAGAGTGCCTGGTCGGGATTATAACAGATGGAGACCTGAGAAGGGCCATGATTCGCTTAGGGGATCTCTCAGGACGGGTAGTAGAACAGGTGATGACCAGGAATCCCAAGAGTATCTCTCCTAAGGCCCTCGCAGCCGATGCCCTCGCAGTGATGGAGAGACATCTGATCACTATACTACCCGTGGTAGGGGGAAATGGGCACCTGCTTGGAGTAGTACATCTCCATGATCTTTTGGGTAAGGGTCAATTCAGGTTTGTTGTTTAAGTAATAGTAAAGAGAGGTAAGGACATGGCAAAAAGTCTTAATAAGGTCATGCTCATCGGGCGCTTAGGAGCAGACCCGGAAATACGTTACACCGCTGATGGTACGGCAGTGGCCAATTTCAGAATGGCCACCAATCGGGTAGTCAAACGGGGAGACCAGTGGGAAGAAGGCGATCCGGATTGGCACCGGGTTGTGGCCTGGAGACGGCTTGCCGAGGTCTGCGGCGAGTATCTGAGCAAGGGAAGCAATGTCTATGTGGAAGGCCGGTTGAGTACCCGGTCCTGGGAGGACAGAGACGGAAACAAGCGGTGGACTACAGAAATCATTGCCAGGGACATGATAATGTTGGATCCCAAGGGTGGAAAGCCAGCGGCTGCAGGCGAAGGCGAAGCTGACCTGACGCCGCCACCGCCGCCTATAGAAGATGATGTCCCGTTTTAGGCAGCCTGTGGCTGGAGGGTAATTGTCTTCCCGTAATCATTCACTCCCCTGCCAGGATCTGAATAGGCTCTTCGAAAGGGCTTTTATGACAGGCCTCTTTCCCGGAGCGGAATTGACTGTATCGGTAGGTGGAAAGGTCCTGATAGATGCTGCCATGGGTGGAGTTACCTATGTCCCTTGGTCTCCAAGGGTCCATTCGGGTACACTCTATGATCTTGCATCCCTTACTAAACCCCTTGTCACCACACTCTCTATCATGGTCCTGGTAGAAAGAGGAGATCTGTGCCTTGATAATACCCTGGGAGAGCTGCTTCCCTACGTCCCCCTGGACAAGTCTCAGATATCCATCCGGCACCTATTGAGTCACACATCAGGGCTTCCGGCCTACCTGCCATTTTATAGAGAGCTGGTCCGTATGCCCATGGGATCTCGATCCTCTAAGATAAAAAAAATGCTCATGAGTACACCCATGGAGTCCTCCTGCGGAAGCCGGACCAGATATAGTGACCTTGGATTTATGGTCCTTGGCTGGCTGGTAGAGGACCTGACGGGCAGAGGCCTGGCTGATGCCGCAAGGGAGCTGCTGTTTGGACCTCTGGGGGCAAAGGGCCTGTGTTTTTCCCCTGCAGGAGATGGTGTTGATATCTCCTCTATTGCACCCACAGAGCTATGTCCATTCCGGAAGAGGATCATCTGGGGCGAGGTCCACGACCTGAATGCCTGGGCCCTCGGAGGAGTAGCGGGCCATGCAGGTCTCTTTGGGACCGCTAGATCAGTGACAGGGCTTCTCCTGAGGCTCTTGGATGTCTACAGGGGCAGTGACAGGATCCCTGATCTTTCAAGGGAACTACTCCAGGAATTTTGGCGGGTATGTGGCATAGATCCTGAGAGTACATGGGCACTTGGCTTTGATACCCCTTCTCCAGTTGGCTCTACGGCAGGCAGCCACTTTTCTCCTCGCAGCATAGGTCACCTGGGCTTTACAGGGACTTCCTTCTGGATGGACCTGGAGAGAGAGGTGCTGATTGTATTCCTGGCCAACCGTACCTTTCCAAGGGCAGACAGAGAAAAACAGGCCAAAATGCGCTCCTTTAGAATGGAGCTTCATGACCTGCTGGTAAGAGAAATAGGATGAATAGTCCCGGTAACTCAGTAATGGACCTAGGTCCTGTCTTAAAAGGGCTTGAATCCCTGGCCTCTTCAAGGGAGGTCTATGTAGCCGGTGGGCCCATAAGGGACTGGATCTTGGGCAGGGAGATCCTGGATCTGGATCTGGTAGTGCCAGACAGGGCCATTGCCCTCGCCCGGCACTTTGCCCAAGAGACAGGGGGCCACTTTGTCTTGTTGGATAAGAAAGAGGGGGTGGCAAGGGTTGTCTCTCCTGGATTCATTGTAGATTTTACCCGGTACAGAGATGGAGCACGCACTATTGAAGAAGACCTATACCAAAGGGATTTTACCATGAATGCCATGGCCTTACCGCTGTCTTCAGCCCTTCCTCTGCTCAGTAATGCCCTGCCCCTATCCATTCACCAGGTCCTGGACCCTACAGGTGGCCTGGCAGACCTTGAAAACCGGACAATCAGGGCGATTTCACAGGAAAATCTGGCATCTGATCCCTTGAGACTCTTCAGGGCATATCGCTTCAGGTCCCAACTGGACTTCGAGATAGAGCAACAGACATGGACCTCTATAGAGGGCCTGTCAAGTACTATAGGCTCGGTTGCCCCAGAACGTATAGATCATGAACTCAGGCTGATTATGGAATCAGAGAGGGCCAGCAGGACCCTCAGAGAGATGTTTCAGTCCGGTCTGCTGCAACCCGTTTTGCCTGAAATTATCCCTATGGAGGGCATGACCCAGCCGGGCTTTCATCACCTGGATTGCCTTGGTCACAGCTTTGCAGCCGTAGAGGCCATGGAGGCCTTAATCGCCTGTCCCTGTCAGAAATTCCCTCTCTGTAGGCCTATTGAGACCTGGATCGGAGAAAATATGGATCGAGTGCCTGACCTCAAGTGGGCAGCCCTTCTCCATGATATTGGCAAGCCCTCCTGCAGGGGGAAAAAGGGAGAGCGCATCACCTTCTATCAGCATGACCTTATCGGGTCAGGCATGACCTTGGCAATAGGGGAACGTATGCGGTGGCCCAAGCGTAGGGCCCTGTTTGTAGCCGGGATGGTAAAACTGCACATGCGTCCCTTTCACCTCATCAAGGACTTCAGGTGCGGAGGGCCCAGTAAACGGGCCATGAGGCGGCTCCTTAAAGAGAGTGGTACGGACTATCCTGCCCTCTTTATCCTTGCCATGGCTGACAGTATGGCCGGCTGCGGCCCCCTCAAGCCACCGGACCTTGATGCAGTATTGGCAGGGCTGTGGGAAAAGGTACATATCTTTTATCAGGACCTCTTGAGACCAGTGGAGATGCGCCCCCGCCTCTTGACAGGTCACGACATCCAGAGGCTCTTTGGTCTGTCTCCCGGACCCCTGATAGGAAGGGCCCTTGATGTCCTGGAAGAGGGGCAGATAGAGGGAATAGTCACTACGCAGGACGAGGCCGTGATCTGGCTGAGGACCTGGCTTGATTCCAGAGACGATGTATCTGAGTCTTAATCAGTATCTGCGTTCAGTGTTTGGCGAACGGGTGCAAAAGATCTCCCTGGATGCAGGTTTTACCTGCCCCACTAGGGACGGGACCAAGGGATGGGGTGGCTGCATCTACTGTAATGCCAGGGGTTCAGGGACTGGGGCCTACAGCCAGGGCAAGGATATAGCTGAGCAGATGAGGGCAGGGATCGAGTGGGCCCGCAGACGCTATAAGGCCAGGAAATATATTGCCTATTTCCAGTCATTCTCCAACACCTATGGATCCATTGATAGGCTTGAGACGGTCTATAGGCAGGCCCTTATAGGGCCGGAGGTGGTAGGTCTATCCATCGGTACCCGTCCGGACTGTGTAGACAGGGAACGTCTGGAGCTGATCTCACGCATTGGTAGGGGGCGTATGATCTGGATAGAGTATGGGCTTCAGAGCGCATCTGATGCCACGTTGGCCAGGATAAACAGGGGACATTCGGTCTCTGATTTTGTCCGTGCCGTAGAGATTTCCAGGATGTATGGCCTCAAGACATGTGCACATATCATCTTCGGGCTCCCTGGAGAGGGCCGCCCTGAGATGGAAGATACTGTCAGGTTCTTGGCAGATCTCCAGGTAGAGGGGGTAAAATTCCACCAGCTATACATCTTAAAAAATACAAAGATGAACAGCATCTACAGAGCGGGCAGATATAGGCCAATGAAACAGAGAGACTATGCAGACATGGTGGCCTGGGCCCTGGCAAACTTACCGAAGGGGACAGTAATCCAGAGACTTACCGGAGACCCGACACGGTCAGAACTGGTGGCCCCTGCCTGGTCTTTAGACAAGATGCAGACCATATCCATGATTCACGATAGATTGAGAGAATTACAGGGCTGGCCTTCGCGATAAGATAGCGTTTTTGACAGGACAGTAACTGTTTATTACCTGGGGGAATGTGAAGGACACTAGCTGCCGATCTGACGCAAGGCCCTCTGAGCAGCATCTTTCTGCTTCGGATACCTTGCGGCGTGGATAAAGTCCTGGCGTGACCTTGCCGTTTCGTTTGCATTCCAGGCGGCATAACCTGCCATGAGCCAGGACCTGCCTGGGGTTACCTTCCTGTATGCGGCCGCTTCAAACACGGCTGCGGCCTCATGATATCTTGCCAGCTCATAGAGAAGGTCTCCCTTAAGGAGCATAAGTTGTGGATTCTTTTTCCCCTTCAAGAGCCCCTTTTCGACCCAGTTGAGGGCATCTCCCGGCCGGTGGATTCGGATGTAGCCCTGGGCAATCCTGTATGCGATGTCCGGCCCGAAGCTTTCAGAGGCAATCTCTTTATAAAAATGCAGTGCCTGGACCGGGATCCCCAACGACATGTTCAGGTCGGCAACTGTCCTGATCTCCTGTGGCGTAAGAGGCTCAAGAAGACCCTTTACGGTCAGGGCCACCAGAGCAGGCCTGTATTGGTTCTCTCTGAGATACAGATAGGCCAGCCCCTTCCACCACATCGGCTCCAATGGATACTCCTGGATCAGCCACTCTGCATATTCAAGGGCCTTGGCCTCCATACCCAGAGATAGATACTCCTGCAACCGGATCTCCTGCCACTGTCTCTGTTTCTTCCCAGTGGTCTTTTCAGAGAGTTCTTCAATAAGAGGAAGGGCCTTGCGTGGCTGCTTACAGGCGAGATATGCCTGGACAATTGCCTCTTTCCAGTCCAGCTTGAGAGCGGTCGGGTGGAGCCGCATGAGGCGCTCAAGGACCTCAAGGGCCTCCTCGTTCTCTCCTGCGGTCATGAAACAGACCGCAGCATAGTAAAGCCTCTCCGGCCTCTTCTCCCTGGCAGTCTTATAGCCCCTCAAAAATGCCCGCCCGGCCTTCAGATAGGCCTTCATATCATAGTAGCACTTGGCCAAATTCATCCATGCAGGGGCAAACCCAGGCCTGGCGGCGACTGCTGCCTGGTATTGAGTAATTGCCTCTAGAGACCGTTTGGCCTCCAGATAGCAGTTACCCAAGACAAAATCTACCATGTAATTCCTGTATCCCCTAGGATCATGCCCCTTGGCCTTTAGACCCCTGCCTTTTTTCTGAAAGCTTTCAAGTACTTTGGCTGCCTCTATGAATTTCCCTTTCCCCATCAGCAATTGCGCCCTGTAGAGGACTATCCGCGCGGGCAGAGGGACGTCATGCACCTGAGCCGCATGGACAGATGCAGAGACCAGAAGGCCCGAGGACATGAGAAAGATAAATATATATCTTTGGATAGATATCCCGTAACTTTTCAATAAGTCTGGGCAAAGCATTTTTGCTTTCAGTATTTCATCCAGAAATTTTTAAGGAGAATAGTAAGCAAAGATCAGGGAAGCGACTTGGATCTTCCCAAAAATCTTCAGATACATAATAACATTTATGGCCGGGGATGTGAACAAGCAATACCTTTTGTCCAATTTTTGTTGCTACTAACACTAACTATACAGAATAACGGAAATTCTGGAGGGGAGATAAATTAGCCTTGGATCAGTCTAAATGTATTACTTTTTTTTAATATGCATTTAATGTAATCGCAATCTTTAATCTGTATATTAAAAAATTAAGATGTAACTCTATTGCAAAAACTCAAAAATTATCTAACTCTATAATTCTAAGATATAAAAAATGTATAATCCATATATAGAAAATATAGCTGGTTAAGAAGAGTGTCTCAAAGATGAGTATTCAATCGATCCATAACGAATCATCCACTAAAGACGGATTGCCTCCTATAACATACTCCAGATTCATTTTTTGGACGGCCGCCTGTCTCTTTTTATTTTGGGCACTTGGGTACAGGGGTCTCTGGGGTCCTGAGGGCAGATGGGCCGAAGTCACAAGAGAGATGTTTCTCAATAGAGACTTTTTTCATCCTACCATCAATGGAGAGCCCTATTTTGACAAGCCCTTATTTACTTACTGGGCCATTGCCATAGTGACTGCCATCACCAGCAGACTGGACGAGTGGGTAGCAAGGCTTCCAAGTGCAGTAGCAGGTATCCTGACCCTCTGGGCAACCGTGTCCATAGGCCGGAGGCTCTGGACAGAGAGAGTGGGCCGGACTGCAGGATGGATCTTGCTTACTACCTATGGCTTTCTCTTCTGGTCCAGGACCGCTACAGCCGATATAGAAAATATGGCAGCCATCACCCTTGCCGTCTCGTGGTATTGGTCCGTGCGGGAAAGGCCGGGTTTCTGGGCCTATCTTGGATTTTACCTGATCTGCCTTATCGGGTCTGAGTTCAAGGGACTCTCTGCACTTGCCGTACCCATACTGGTCATATTTCCTGATCTGATAAGGGGCCACCGTTGGTCTAAGTACCTAACAATATCCCACTTGATGGCCCTGGCGATTGCCTTGGTCGTCTATCTGATCCCCTTTATAATAGCCACAAAGACTGCCTCTGGATACCAGGAAAATGGCCTCGCAATGGTGTTCCAGGAGAATATCCGGCGCTACTTCATGGCATTTGACCATAAAGAGCCCTTCTATGTCTACTTTAGATATCTGCCACTCCTCTTTCTGCCCTGGACCCCGCTTATGCTGACGGCATTTGCCTATATGGTAAGGTCCTACAAAAAATTGGATGCCAAGACAAAATGGGCCTTAGAGGCAGTAGTCCTTATCTTTCTCTTTTATACCCTGTCAGGCTCGAGACGGAGCTATTATATCCTTCCTATCTTCCCTTTCTGTGCCATCCTGACATCGCTATTTTTGTGTGTCTCAGGCGAGGGGATCTGGAGACGTATCGGCCTCAGCCTTCAAGGCACATTAGTCTTGCTTTTGGCTATGGTTGAGGTATGGAGTCCTGTCATGTGGTCTGTTGTTGAAGGCAAAATGGGCTTTGTGCCCCCTGGCCTAAAGATAGCTACATTTGTAGCAGGTATCTTGGGACTGGTGCCTTGGGTCGTCAGGCATTTCCTGCCTGATTTTTTAGAAAAGATCACTGGAACTGGCATAAAGGCCGCGCCTGTAATAGCTGCCACGGCCGTGCTCATAGGGATCTTCTTCTGCTGGCAACTAAACGACCTTGAGGCCTATCGTACCAAAAAGCCATTT
>JALTHV010000189.1 GCA_027004315.1 Deltaproteobacteria bacterium | reverse complement strand
ACCATTCCTGAAAAGACGTTTAATGGGGGACATCCTATATTACTCCTGTCAAGCAAAGCAGAGGGGTCTATCATTGAATTTTATAGGTGACGAGCGGACCCCCGTCAAGTAGAATATCTACTTGACGGGGGTGTGGCTCTTGGGGTCCGCAGGCGTTCGCGCACTGCTCGGCTCTGAAATGCCGCCCCCGTCTTTTGGTTCATCCAATGTATCTTTTGAGATGGTGCACATCCCTAAGAAGGATGGTCGCTCTGAGCAGTAGACGAGAATAGCTGGATGAGTCTACACAACCTTGTAAGGAGGTTACAATGATTGACCCTCAGATTCGTGTAGGTATCGATGTTGGCTGCAAAGCGCATCGTGTAGGTATTGCAGATCCTAATGGCTCAATCCTGGAAGAGTTTGATATCTCGCATACAGATGCCGGCTTCCAGGATCTCTTTCACCGGATCGAACACCACAAAGAGGAGTTGGCGTTGCCGGTAGCAGCCCAGTAGGTTGGGTTGAATGAAATGAAACCCAACAAATATGAATGTGAGAGATGCACTTATTGATGTTGGGTTTCGCTATCGCTCTACCCAACCTACGATAAAAAATACTTAATGGAGGTGCAGACAATGTTGGCAGAACGAGTAAGGGAATGGACAAAGGAAGGGTGCATTCCCAAAAATGGTCATTGTCGAGCTGCAGTAATCATCTGATTTAACATAAGATTCTCATTTTCGGATGTCTTTAACAAGTAGGGGGTCGGTTCCCACTGCCAGTCTGTCTTCCTGGTCCTGTGATTCCTGGCATGGATGCCCTCTATCAAGTCATCCCATGCCCCTTGAGGGCATTTATACTCTCTGCGTTTTCAGGGCTCCAACTTCACGTCTGATGCCAGGACGGCCTGGATCTCTTCGTGGCACCCAATAGGTCGCAAAGACCAGCATGGTCAGATCACAGAGTAACATACTTCAATCTTCCCTTGACTATATGGCGCATGTGTGCAAATGGCCTGGGATGCCTGCATTGCTCAACACTCTCTATTTTGAGTCCCTAAATGACCACTTTTTGGGAATGCACCCGTTCTAAGTAGTCAGGCAACAAGTTTTCAATCAGAAGAAGTAGGCTAAACAAGGCAAATGCAGCCGACCGCTTACAGCGGCGGCTGATTAGCGACGTTCGCCTGGGGGAAATATATTGACAACATGCTCTCTTAAATGTACACTACAATGTACATTTAGGAGGATCATTATGAAAACAGTTACATTCACAAATTTTAGGAAAAAGGCATCTATCTTCCTGACTGAGGTGGAGCATGGCGAGAGTATTGTGCTTTTACGGCGTGGGAAGCCTATTGCTGAAGTAATTCCATTCTCCGACAGGACGCAGCAAATGCCATCTTGGAAACGGCCGGGTATTCATTTGCAAATTCAAGGAAGAGATCTGTCATCTGCGATTTTGGAAGAACGCGAGTCTGAATTATGAAGCTCTTTGTTGATTCATCCGCTTTTGCCAAAAGATATGTGTTTGAAGACGGCAGCGAAATTGTAGAGGAGCTTTTACAAAGAGCGTCACAGTTAGCATTATGTACCATCTTAGTGCCCGAAATAATTTCCGGACTAAATCGAAGACGAAGAGAACAAATTTTATCGAAAAGTGATTATCGAAAAATCAAAAAGCAACTATTGGAAGATGTTCATGATGCAATTGTACTTCAAGTGACTCCTGCTGTCATTTCGCGCTCGGTAAAATTATTGGAAACCAATATCCTGCGAGCAATGGATTCGTTGCATGTTGCCTGTGCGATAGAATGGCAAGCAGAGCTATTTGTTACTGCCGACAAAAGGCAGTTAAAAGCTGCAAGAAATGCTGGACTTCTCACGGAATATATCGGCCAACAAGGCGCTCCAGAGGACGCCAAATAGCTCGGCAGTAGTCGTTGCCGTACCTCGCATCAAGTCCATTGCAAGTTGTAGGTTGGTTGCCCCGTAACTTCTCAATAAGTCCTGGCGATACAGTGTTCCCCTCTTCCCTGGGGAGAGGCAGGGTGAGGGGGCAAGAGCATGTTGGAAAGAGAAGCAGCCTGTGATCGGTTACCAAAATGGAAGTCCCAATTTATTGAGAAGTTACGTTGCTCTGCAGGTTTGGCGCCCCTGAGCTTCACTGTTCGCTTTTTTGAGAGGTAGCTTGACGTCTAAACTGCAAAGCGTTATAATGTCCCAAAAATGTATGGAGGTGACATTATGGCAACACCCGCCAAACGTGCTACCATCTACCTAGATCCTGTTATTCATAAGGCACTGAAATTAAAAGCAGTTGAGACATCTCGGTCCGTATCGGATCTTGTTAATGAGGCCGTCAGAGAAGCTCTCGCAGAGGATGCCGAAGATCTAGCTGCCTTCGAAGATAGAGCAAGCGAACCGCTTCTAAGTTATGATGCAATGGTGAAAAGGCTGAAAAAAGATGGGCGGATATAGGATCTTTTTCAAAAGATCCGTGGAAAAGGATTTTGCCTCCATTCAGAAAAAGGATCTAAAGAGAATTCTCAATCGCATCAAAACACTCGAAGAAAATCCCCGTCCGATAGGGTGTGAAAAACTGACAGACAAAGAAAAGTATCGCTTGCGACAAGGACGATATCGAATTGTCTATTCAATCCAGGATGATGAACTGACTGTTTGGGTGGTTAAGATTGGGCACCGAAAAGATATTTATCGCTGAAGCGAAAGTAGGTTGGGTTGAATGAAATGAAACCCAACAAATATGAATGTGTGAGATGCACCTATTGATGTTGGGTTTCTATGGTCATTCAAATGCCCGACAACGCAGCAAATTCGGTGAAATTGCGAGCCCCTTGTGGCTTCAAATGCCGAACGTCTCTGCTGTTGGGACCTGTCACTATTTAGCAATTGTGTTATTTGTCAAGCGGGATTGTTAATTTTCCCCTGCCATAAAGTATTATTTTTAACCATTGCATTAAGAATAGTTATGAGCTTTCGCATGCATGCAATGATAGCCACTTTTTTAGGTTTGCCTGCTTCAACAAGACGGTTAAAAAAGATTTTATTACAGAATTACAACATAAAACTGTGCGACCTGAGTTCGTTTTCATATTGCCAATTAGACAGGATATACAGGATTTACCGGATTTTTCCTTTCACAGTTCCCGGATGAAACTGTGAAAATACCAAGACTGGAATACCCACCT
>JALTHV010000188.1 GCA_027004315.1 Deltaproteobacteria bacterium | reverse complement strand
AAAAAGATTAACCATGGATGAAAACACGGCTGCCAACATGCACCAGATATAGATGTAGGGTGGATAAGCGAAGCGCATCCACCAATACCGCTGTTCACATTTCCCCCGGCCAGCAGTAGCCTTTTGAAGGGTTTCAGGAGCAGCCTGATGCACAAGATTAGGGCACTCTGCCCATTAATCCGCACTGAACCCCTTCAAAATGCTACCGCTGGCCGGGGACGTGGACGGTTACACTGGAAGAGGCCAGGGTCCCGGCCCGTCCGGGCAGAGAGATATAGGTAAGTTCCCGTCTGGGGATAGGGCCAGATCCTGAGAGGATGCGCCGGGCCACATCCTTCAGGCAGATGACCTCATTATGGGTCTCCAGGAGCCTGGGGATGAGCCTGTCAAAAAAAGGCCCAAAAGGCCCTCCCTCTACCTCGGCATGGACTGCAAGTACAGGCTGCACTGCTCCCCGAAGGGGGTCCAAGAGCCCCTGGGCAAGCCCTGATTCGTCTCGAATCCCTATGGTCAGCAGCTCTTCCAGGCAGGGGCCAGTAGTGGGTATCTGTAGCGTATGGAATTTTTGGCCCCTGTAGTCGAGGAGACAGGGGGGACCCTCCCTGAGATCGCTTGCATACAGCAGATCAAGTTGGTCCTCTACGGCAAGGCTATCCGCTGTCACCTGCCAGCCAGGTGCGGCTACGGCCATGGGTCTTGTCTCCAGGATGTCTTCAAAGGCGCTGAAAGAACAGTTAAATTCCCTTCTGATATCTTCTCTTGTCATGTGTTTCAGGTGATCCTGCCAACGTCTGTGGTCCCAGGCATGGACAATGACCTCGTGGCCTTCAGATGCAATCTGACGCACGAGGGCCGGGAAGGCCCTGGCTATGGGCCTGGCCGGAAGCAGGGTCCCGGAGAGTACAGTCCTCCAGCCATAGAGGCTCGGTGCACCGGTGCGAAGCATCTTCTTTAAAAAGGCAGGGTCCCGGAACAGCCTGTATATGGCCTTTCCTGAGTTGTCCGGTCCGAAGGAGAGACAAAAGGTGGCATGAACACAATGACGTGCCAGTATTTCCAGGAGGACCGGGACCCCATGACGCATACCGTCATGGGTATCCACGTCCACCTTTAAGACTAAACCAGAATTATTCATTTTTTCATTACAGCTCTTCAGGACGGCCTAGCCCCTCTACAGCGATCTGCCTATTCTTGACATAGGCACTTATTGTCCGGCGTAAGGCCTCTTTCAGGCCAATTTTTGGCTCCCACCCCAGTAGGTTCCTGGCGAGGCTTATATCCGGTACGCGGTGGTCTACATCCTGATAATCCGGCCCATAGTATTCCTCGGCAGGGATATCCTTCAGCTCTGCCTGTCTGGCCAGAGGGGCAAGGGCAGGGATCTCTCCCAGTACCTCGATCATCATCCCGGCAAGTTCCCTTATGGAGTGATCATTATTGGGATTGCCGATATTAAATATCCGGCCATCGCAACGGCCATCTTTATTCTCAAGTATACTGATGAGACAATTGAGCCCATCGTCTACATGAGTAAAACAACGTTTCTGTCTGCCACCGTCTACCAGATTGATGGGCTCTCCCCTCAGCAGGTGTCCCAAAAACTGCGTCACCACCCGGGAACTCCCCTCTTTAGGGGCAGTGAGGCTGTCAAGACCCGAGCCTATCCAGTTGAAGGGGCGGATCAAGGTAAATTGCAGACCACGGTCCCTGCCCATGGCCCAGATGACCCTGTCCATCATCTGTTTTGCACAGGCATATATCCAGCGCTGTTTATGGATAGGGCCATAGACACAGGGGCTCTTTTCCGGATCAAATACCTCGTCCGGGCACATGCCATAGACCTCGCTTGTGGAAGGGAATATCACCCGCGTGCCATACTCTGCACACTGACGAACGATACGAAGATTCTGTTCAAAGTCCAGCTCAAAGACGGCCAGGGGATCCCGAATATATGAGGCTGGGGTAGCTATGGCCACCAGAGGCAGACAGACATCGCACTTTTTTACATGGTACTCAATCCACTCCTTGTTTATCGATATATCCCCTTCAAGAAAATGAAAACGGGGATCATTGGCCAGGGCCTCTAAGCGGTCTGAGGCGAGATCCATTCCATAGACTTCCCAATCGGTAGTTGCAAGGGTGCGGTGCGCAAGATGACTACCGATAAATCCATTTACTCCGAAAATCAATAATTTCATGTAGTTCTAACTCCTTTCAATAGGGACCTCCTATTTAGAGGTCCTAAAACTTTTATCTTTTAATGGGATCCCCCCTGATAGACTTGTGCCTTTAGGGGTCTCACCCTCCCTGCTGACCGTTATGAGGCGCAAGAGCCCATGGCCGGTCTGGACCAGTTGCTCTCTTCCCCTTGTCAGTATACTGCCCAGGGGCAGCCCTTCATCTGCATGGTCCAGAGGTTCAGCGGCCCAGATCATGATCTTTTCTTTATCCAGAAAACTAAAGGCCCCTGGATACGGCCAGGTGACTGCCCGGATCAGGTTATAGATCCGTCGGGCAGACCAGGACCAGTCTATGCGACCGTCCTCAGGGCGCCTTCCGCCAAAGTATGTGGCCTGTGAATGGTCCTGAGGGATCCTTGGGGCCGTTCCTGCCAAGAGCCTAGGTAGATATTCCCTCAGGAGCACTTCTGCCGCTCTCTCCAGCTTTCGAAAGAGTGTGAAGGCCGTATCTCTTTCGTCAATGGCCACGGCCTGCTGGGCCACGATGTCTCCTGCATCGGCCTTGCGCACCATGTGGTGGAGGGTCACTCCACCCTGTGTCTCACCATAGACAAGCTGCCAGTTGACTGGACACCGTCCCCTGTAACGTGGGAGCAGGGACCCATGGAGGTTGACTGCGGCGATGCGGGGTATGGCCAATATCTCCTCTCTGATCATCTGCCGGAAGTAACAGGAGAGCAGCACATCCGGAGAGAGATTTCTCAAAAGATCTGTCCATTTCTCTGTATTTACGTCTTCTGGGAAGTAGACAGGTATGCCCATATCCCTGGCCAGGTCTCCAAGGGAATCAAACCACCTGTTCTCATTGGGGTCATCCCTGTGGGTAAAGACTGCCGGGACAGATATATTGAGTTCTCTCAGGACCCTAAGGGCAATGCAGCCCATGTTGTGGTATCCAAGCAAGACAATAGACATATTTATAGCCTTTTATCTAATATCTAAGTAAGTTTTCAATAAGTCC
>JALTHV010000187.1 GCA_027004315.1 Deltaproteobacteria bacterium | reverse complement strand
GCCTTTTGGATCTCATCAATGCTGACCTTGCCATCACTATTGCAGTCACCTGATACAGATGGAATCGAGGCAGCTAATCTCAAGTCTCCATAAAAGAGGGGTTCTAAGTCTTGTGAATGATCAAAGAGTCCTACAGGCCACTCTGGGGAGTAGCCTGAGCCAGCATCATATACGTCAAAGTATAAACCGATCGTATCTCCCGCTTTTGCCTGCAGGGCCCCTGTGGTGAGGTCTATCTTGATCTCATACTGGATATGTCCGGTTGAAGTGGAGAGCGCAGAAACCACATCGTTAGCTACCTGGCTGTCTACGTCATTGTATGTATAATCCGAGAAGTCGTACCAGATGCCTATAAACTCGTTTGTCAATGCAGATGCATCTGGATCCCAGTATAGCGTATACAGCCCTTCGTCCGTGGATGAATTAGTATCCCAGCAGTGGTTGTGGTCATCATCAAAGAAGATATCTGGTCCGTCGTCCTTGTCCAGAGCCATGTCTTCACCGTCATCAATGGCAACGTAGAGACTGTCGGCGTCATTCATCAGGTAGGCCTTTACAGATGGCTCTCCGACTACCATGCCCCCATTGTCTGATTCAAAATCAGAGCTATAAAGGCTATCATTGCCATCCATGACTGCCACGTCATCAATACACCAGCCAAAATAGTTGATGCTATAATCCGAAGTAAAGCGGAACCTGATATTTATTTCCTGCCCCTTGTATCTGGAGAGGTCAACTGTCGTCTCTTCCCATTTACTGTTGTCGCCTGTATAGCTCTCTAGATTGGTCCAGGTATCTCCACCATCTGTAGAGATATCTACGTAGCCATAATCGTAATCAGATTCCATAGAATACCACTGCCAGAAGTCAAGCCGAGGGCTGGCGGTGCCTGTAAGGTCTATGGCCTGAGTTTGAATCCAGCCACACTGGTTGCTCCTGTAATCTCCAGCCAGTTCCGTTGCCCAGCACCTGTTGCCACTGTGTGCACTTTCAGGTCCTGACGCAGGTTTCCCGAGCTCCCATGGATTAGAGGCAAGATCTATCACAGTTGCATCTGCCCATTCATCTGGATTGATTACACCATCAATCGTAGGTGCAGAGCTAGCCCAGCCTGCAGACAGAACAGGGGCAGTATTTATGAGATATCTTTTCAGAAACTCATCCCAGTGTAGAGACGCAAAGTCATGCTGACTATCCTCATAGAAACGGTCATAGTAGTCGTACGTCTTGTCCCTTTCAGGGAAATATATGGATACTCCATGCGCATCTGGCAGACCGGAGCCATAAAGTTCAGTAATGATGGCAGTTTTGATGGCAGTTTTGACTGCATTGGCGGCACTTACGATCGCATTATCCGTGCAGTCTTGACTGACCAGGTCGGCAAAGTGATAGAGATCAATATCTTCATACCAGGAATAGCCAAATTCCTGTACATGCGCCCTGGCAGTCTTGATCTCTTCCCAGTTGGAATCCATCTTAGAGGCGAAGTTATCTATCGCATTTGCTAGATCATCCATCTCGGACAGATCAATGGCAGAGAGGCCCGTATCGCTATCCTTGCCATAATAGTCCCAATAAGAGTTGACTATTCCCTGGGCTAAGTCAGCAGGGCCCCAATCGGGATTGCTGCTTAATCCCTGCAAAACCTTATCATAAGGCCAACCATCATTGGGTTCCTCTCCCTCCGAGGCCACCATGACGTCGGCCAGATCCCTCACCTCATAGGCCACCTCTGCCATGCCCATGAGACAGGTATCAAACCCCAGCAGATCCAGGTGAATACCCGCATTATTTATAGCCTGTCGTATCCCGTCCAGGTAGAGAACATCGTCACTTGTCTCATCATAACTCATTGCGCGGTAAGAACTACTAGATGTCTCCAGTGGGGTCTTTAAGACGTCTTTTGCCCTCTTTATTACCTTAGAAACCGCATCTCCATTTCTCCAACCTGTCATTTGTCCCTTTGATCCACTCTTTATCATCTCCCTCCAGCCATCTCCATGCCCCCATAACACCAAGGCATAGTGAGAGGCAGGGAAGTTTGTCGTTGCCCAGGCAATAAATCCCCTGAGAGTATCAGGATCTGCCATGTTGCATTCACCAATATCCTCCGTACTTGCATCCGCAGGCGTCATCCCCTTGGTAACCAGGAAACGGCGGCAGTCCTTCCAGTCACCATAGGAGCTATCATATCCATCTATGCGGTCAAACTGCACCACAATATTGGTGTCATTGTCAGATCCGATCTTCGCCATTTCCAGGAAATCTTTTATGCCTGCACCCTCAAGGTCATTATCGGCATTAAGATAGACCATAAAGGTCCAATCTCTCATATTCTGCGCCATAACTGATGTCGCAGAGAAAAAAAATAACAAAATAGTTATCAGACAAAGGACCCTATACCTCTCCATTTATAGTCTCCTGCAAAATTAATAAGAAATTGTCCCTTTACGGCTAAATCCACCCAAATTCGTAACTTCTCAATAAGTCCTGGCAACTTCGGTGTAACCGATCACGGGGTGCTTCTTTTTCCAACATGCTCTCGCCCCCTCACCCTGCCCTCTCCCCCAAGGGAGAGGGTTTGGGTGAGGAGGAACACTGTATTGCCCCAACTTATTGAGAAGTTACCCAAATTCCCCTCATTACTGTCGATAAAACTCCTACTCTTTCTATAAAGGTAAAGGAGCCAAGGCTTGAAATGCTATTTTTTATTAGCCACCCCTTTGCTCTCGCTCTATCGACAGACCCCAGTATGATCTTCCAGACCCTTTAACCCTATCTTTTTAGAGTATAAAACAACATCTCCTCCTTATGTTTATTATTTCTTTCCTCTCGTTATGAGGCATTGCACTATAACGCAATCTTAGTCTCAGTGGCCCTGCCACCAAGTGAAGGCAGAGCCTGAGACTGAGAACGGTCGCATCTTGCGCCTCTTTGCGGCTATATCATGCCTGATCAGTTTTTATACCTTCTTTGAGCTTTCAGCTTTGAGCCTTGAGCTTTGAGCTTTTAGCTTTGAGCCTTCAGCTTTTAGCTTTCAGCTTTGAGCCTTGAGCTCCTATTTCCCCAGGTATGCATTTATCACCTTCTGGACTTCATCAATGCTGACTGTGCCGTCGGAATTCAGGTCACACTTATCACAGCAGGCATTCTCAAGACTGAGGTAGCAGTTTATGCTCTTCTGTATTTCATCAATGCTCACAGTGCCGTCTCCGTTGCAGTCACCT
>JALTHV010000186.1 GCA_027004315.1 Deltaproteobacteria bacterium | reverse complement strand
CTGATCTTGTGCATCAAGCGATGCTCCTGAAACCCTGAAAAAAGCTACCGCTGGCCGGGGGGAATATGATCGGTTACCAAAAATGATGCCCCAACTTATTGAGAAGTTACTTTTGGCCTAACAGTCTATAGCCTATTTCTTGGTGAGCGCAGCACTGCAGCAAAGAACCCATCAGGGCCATCAGGGCAGGGAAAATGGACAAGAAATCCGTCTCTGTCTACCAATGTCCTAGCTGGTCCCGGTAGGGCCTCGTTTGCCGGCATGAGCCCCCATCCAGGATGGCTGGAAAGAAAATCTTCTACTACCTCTCTGGTCTCTTCAGGCTCCAGGCTGCAGGTCGCATAGACCATGGCGCCCCCGGACCTGACCAATGGGGCAAGGGCGCTGAGAAGCGATCTCTGCCCGCAGGCAAGTCTCAATAGCGAGGCCTGGCTGCGGTTCCACTTGATATCAGGGTGCCGTCTTATGACCCCAAGGCCTGAACAGGGGGCATCTACCAGGACACGGTGATATCTGCCTTTCAGTTTAGGAAGCTCTGCCTCAAAGGATTCATGGGAGATACAGGTAATGCATCCTATTCCCAGCCTCTTCTGGTTCTCCTCCAGGAGTCTCAGACGGGACCTATTGCTGTCTGTTGCCTCGACTATCCCCTGATCTCCGGTCAATTGTGCTATATGGGTCGTCTTTCCGCCAGGCCCTGCACAGGCATCGAGTATGAATTCTTGAGACCTGGGTGCCAGGCAGTACGACACAAGCTGGGCAGCCTCGTCCTGCACCTGAAACCACCCCTGTCTGAAACCAGGGATCCTGCTGGGAGATCCACTATAACCACGGACTATTATGGCCTCGGGCGCATAGCGACCTGGAATGGCATCAATGCCATGGTCCGCCAGGACCTTGAGGAGCTTATCTCTTGTGACAACCAGGGTATTTACCCTGATGGTCAAGGGGGCCCGCATGTTATTGACCCTGCAGAGCGCCTGAGCACCCCTAGGCCCATATCTATTTACCCATCTCTTGACCATCCAGGCAGGATGGGATGTCTCTATTGCAAGTCTCTCAACTGTCCCAAGGTCCCCTGCATCCTCACAGCTTCGGGCCTCTTCCAGTCCAAGGGCCTCCCGTCTCTCAGCAAGACGGCGAAGAATGGCATTTACCAGGCCAGAGGCCCAGGCATGACCAGATGATTTCACTCCACGAACTGCCTCGTTTACCGCAGCAGGGCATGGAACGCGGTCAAGAAACAGGATCTGAAAGGCCCCGACCCTCAGGTGTGCACGCACTGAGCTTGAAAGCCTCTTTTTTGGAGAGGCCAACTGGGAATCTATATGCCAGTCCAGGAGCCTTAGCCACCTGACTACTCCAAAGACGATCTCCCGGACAAGGGCCCTGTCTCTCTCAGACCAGAAAGTCCTGCCCCGGAGGAAATCCTCTGCCACCTGTGCCAGGGCCGGACGTCTGGCAGGCGTAATGGCCTCCCACTTAAGGAGAATTAAGGCGGCAAGTTGGCGGACAGCGATAACTCTTCGCTTGGCCTTTCTCATGACCAAGTCTAATACTCCTCCCCAATTCTCATCAAATCAACCCTGCTTCCTGGAAGCTGTAATATCCTGTCTTTGAGACAACAATATGGTCTAAGACCGTTAAGCCGAGAATCTTTCCTGCCTCTGTCAATTGTTTATGTATTTTCAGATCGCTGTTGCTCGGGTTGAGATTACCTGAAGGATGATTGTGGGCAAAAATGACGGCCACGGCCCTGTCTGATATGACATCCGCATAGACTTCACGAGGATGAACCGGACTACGGTCAACCAGCCCAATCGTAACAATCCTCTTTTTAATCACTTCATGGGCACCGTTGAGGGAAATACAGACAAAATGCTCCTGCTTTTTATCGGCAATATCGGCCAAAAGGGGTATTACATCCCGGGCCCTGGTTACCCTTACAGTATCTTTAATCAGATACCGTCTTGCCAGCTCAAAAGCCGATAGGATCTGGGCGGCCTTTGCCAGGCCCATTCCACGCACCGTCGTGAGGTGTTCAACAGTGAGATTTTCCCTGTACTTACGGATCAGTTTAGCGACACTGCGGGATATCGTTCTAAGATCCTGACCCTCTACACCTCTCCCCAGAATTGCCGCCACCAGTTCCTCATCAGTCAAGGAGGAAGCACCTCTTTCCTTAAGTTTTTCCCTGGGACGATCATGAGCAGGTAGTTCTTTGATATTCTTCATGTCTATCTATACACGGAAAAGGGCAACCACGGGGCCTGTCCCTACAGGAATAATTATGCCATGGATATGGTTCGGCATGATTTGAAATTCATCTGTTTTGCCGTAACCGTTCACATTTCCCCCCGGCCAGCAGTAGCCTTTTGAAGAGTTTCAGTACGGATTAATGGGCAGAGTGCCCTGATCTTGTGCATCAAGCTGCTCCTGAAACCCCAAAAAAAGTCACCGCTGGCCGGGGACGTGAACACTTACGACACAGCATATGGGGTACTTCAGCAGAATTATGGCCCAAACTCTGTGCCCACAGGAATGGGCCTGCCCCTCAAGAATTCAGCGCAGGGCATGCGCCTCTTCCCTGGCCACTGGAGTTCTCTGATCCCTAGGCAGCCGTCTCCTGTGACAACCACCACCCCGTCCTCTCCTACACGGCAGACCGTACCTGGCCTTATATCCTTAGTATCCATATCCTCGACAAAAGACCTATACATCCTTAGACGCTGACCCTTCCAAAGGCTATAGGCCCCTGGTCTCGGATCAAGGGCCCGGATCAGGCAGGAGATGTAGGTTGCAGGCCGGGACCAGTCGATCCTTGCCATTTCGGACCTGATGGGAGGGGCATAGCTTACACCATCGTCTGGCTGGGGACTTGGCCTCAAGCTGCCCTGGTGCAGTCCCTTCAGGGCCTTTACAAGGAGACTGCCCCCCAGACATGCCATGCGCAGATATAGCTCCCCAAAGGTCTCCTCCAGACCTATAGTCAGGGCCTCCTGGAGGATAATAGGGCCTGTATCCACCCCGGAATCCATCTCCATGACAGTTATACCGGTCTCGCTGTCTCCTCTCATTATGGCCCACTGTATCGGTGCTGCCCCTCGGTATCTGGGCAATAGAGACCCGTGTACGTTGATAGGCATTATCCTGGGGATATCCAGCAGTCCCTGAGAAAGGATCTGTCCATAGGCGACCACGACCAGGAGATCCGGGGCAAGGTCCCGTACTATATTAATGAATCCCGGAGAGCAGACCTTCTCAGGCTGGAATAGATCAATACCTGCCTCTTCGGCTATGATCTTTATTGGGGATGGGCTCAATTTTCTACCACGGCCCCTGGGCCTGTCGGGCTGAGTTACCACTGCCACCACCTGATCTGGGGATTCTATGAGGGCCCTTAGACTTGGAGATGCAAATTCAGGGGTACCCATAAATATAATCCTATATGAATCCATACAGATAGGCTATCTACTATTCTCTTTGGGACAGATCTTTGCCCACTTTTTTCTAAAAAGCATCTTTCTTACGGGATTCAAGCGATCTACAAAACATATGCCCTTCAGGTGGTCCAATTCGTGCTGTATACATCTGGCAAGGAGTCCTTCGGCCTCAAGCCTGATCTCCTTTTCGTTACGGTCGTATCCCACGACTTCTATCTTGGCTGCTCGTTTTACAGGGGCAAAATAATTAGGGACACTCAGGCAGCCTTCATCCTCAACCTTTTCCCCCTCGAATTCTGTAATATGGGGATTTATGAGTACTATAGGATGTGGGCCTTCTTTAGTGGGGGTCACATCCATTACTACCAGCTGCCTGAGTTCTCCTATCTGGTTTGCAGCCAGTCCCACTCCTCGAGAGGCATACATAGTCTTAAGCATTTCATCAATCAGGCTCTGCAATCTCCCATCTATATTCTCAACAGATTGGGCCTCATTCCTTAAGATCTCATCTGGATAGATCAATATCTTCATAGCTCTTATAAAATAGTAAAAACCAGTTATATTGCAAGGAGGTAAAGGTGATAACATGTTGGGGGAAAAAGCACCCTATGACCAGTTACATCGAAGTTGCCAGGACTTATTGAGAAGTTACCACAAAAGGACCCTGTGCAGAATTCCTCCAGGCCCATATAAGATATCTGGGACCTTTTCTTGACATATACCTGGCATATGGGTATGAATTTGCATCCAAAAATTTTGATTTTACCCGAGAACGATAAACAATAGCACAGATGGATTTTTTTGTGCAAAAACCAAAACAGGTTTTGCACAAGGCCTCCTCTGTATATTAGACTACAACTAGGAATTTAAGATGAAAAGGACCTTTCAACCAAACAATTTAAAGAGAAAGAGGACCCATGGGTTCCTCAAACGCATGAGTACAAAGGCAGGGCGTAAGGTAATAAAGAGACGCAGGGCAAAAGGGAGATATAGCCTGTCAGCATAGAGACTGGCTTTTTTCCCATTGATGGGCTGAGTTTTTACTCAGGCCACGGCAGATTTGGGGAATCTCTGTAATTTGTGGACTAAGATACTGCTGATGGGTAACCGTTCACATTCTCCCTTGGCCGGAGACGTGAACGGGTATGCTGATGGAGAGGGATAGATGCCCTTCCTTGCTGAGATGAGACAAGTCCTGCACAGGCAGTCTCTCTCGAAAAAAGAGAAATTAAGGAGTTCAGAGGACTTTATAAAGGCCTATCGGGAAGGAAAGAGGATAAAGCTCCCTGGCATTACCATTATAACCGTAAAAAATTCTTTACCCTATTGCAGAATTGGGATAAGTGTCAGTAAAAAATTTGGTAAGGCCGTCAAGAGGAATAGGGCTAAGAGGCTGATAAGAGAGCTATTCCGCAGAAACAAACAGATTTTTCCTCTTGGCCATGATCTGATCTTTATGCCCCATAGAAAGTGTCTCTGCCTTGGCTGGAAAGAACTTGAGACCAACCTTGCCAGAGCATTTAAGGCCTCAAACAGGTGTTGACAATATGAAAGCTAAAACTATATTAAGTCAGTCTATCATCTTTCTCATTAAAGCATATAGATTCTTGTTTTCTCCTATTTTACCAAGATCTTGCCGCTTTGTTCCCACTTGTTCCCGGTATGCCGAGGAGGCCATTGTTAAATATGGTCCATTTATAGGCACTCTGTTGGCTGTCAAACGACTCCTCAGGTGTCATCCCTGGAACCCAGGTGGTTATGATCCTGTCCCGTGATCGTCTTTTTAGACTCTTGGCACCTGGAAAGTCCTTCAAAAAAAATAGCTATGCAGAACCCCAAGGTCCTGTCCGGCAGACAGGCTATTCAGCGAAATCGGGCACAAAATTTTGCAGATATCTCTATTAACCGACGAAATAGGATTTCTTGTTCAGAGATGAAGACTATTCGTCATGAGCTCTTAGGTTTATAAATAATGGATTGGCGTACAATATTAGCAGTAGCGCTGTCTCTGTTTGTAATACTGATATTTCAGTATTTTTTGGGCGGTAACGTAAAGCAGTCTCCTCAAAAGAAAATTGAGAAAGTCTCTGCCATGAAGGTCAAGAAGCAGGCCGCGGGACAGGAAATCCGGACCTATCCCAATGGGGGGACACGGGTTTCTTCTCTCAATAGGACCCAGGCGGAGACAGAGGCCGCAGCCCACAAGGCAAGAGATATTTCCGTAGAGACCGATCTCTACCACGTCGTCTTCTCAGAAGAAGGGGCCACGATCAAAAAATTCCTCCTAAAACAGTACAAAACGACCATTGCCCCAAAGGCCCCTCCTGTAAATCTGATCAAGGTCTCTCCCCCCTACCTACCTCTAGGCCTTCAGATAGAATCCCGGCCGCCAATAGATCTGTCTACCCGTTTTTTTAAAGCAGATAGAGAAGAGTTGCTACTTAATAAGGCCGGGGAAAAGAGGCAGTTGAGTTTTACCTGTAATATGCCAAATGGCATTAAGGTCACAAAGATATACACCTTTCACCAGGGAACTTATTGGATAGATCTGTCTGTTCGATTGACAGGTATAGAGGCCCTTCCCGAGACGTTATTTTTGTATAATAGACCAGGCAAAAATGTAAGTAGATATACATTTTCAGGCCCTTCCTATTATGCACAGAAAGATCTACACAGGATAAAACTGAAAAAAATAGGGGAAAAACATACCTATACAGGACCTGTTGACTGGATAGGTTATGGTGATAACTATTTTATTACGGCCTTGGTCCCAATGGAAAAGAAGGAACTTTGGAATATAGCCATTGAAAAAAAGGACGATAAGGGCCTAGCTGAAAGCCGATTGACTGCACTCAGCCCAGACCCTATACCTGGAGGCCGAGGAGAGGTCTTGAGGCTGGGGCTCTATTTTGGGCCAAAAGAGATCGACCGTCTGAATAGGCTGGGGCATCACCTCTCTAAGGCCATATATTTTGGCTGGTTTGATCCAATCGCCAAGCCCCTCCTGTATGTCCTCAAATTCTTTTATCGATACACAAAAAATTACGGCATTGCCATTATTGTCCTTACGGTCTTGATCAAGATTGCCTTCTGGCCTCTGGCACAAAAGGGTGCCAAGTCTATGAAGACCATGCAGAAAATTCAGCCAAAGCTCTCTAAACTCAAGGAAAAGTACGGAGATGACAAAGAGAAGTTAAACAAGGAACTCATGCAGCTTTATAAGACCTACAAGGTGAATCCCATGAGTGGCTGTCTGCCAATGTTGCTCCAGATCCCAGTATTTTTTGGCCTATATAAAGTACTGCTTCAGTCAATAGCAGTGCGTCATGCCCCCTTTATGCTGTGGATAAACGACCTTTCAGCCCCTGACCGTCTGATGATACCCGGAGTAAATATCCCATATCTGGGGGGTCTGCCCGTACTCACTCTCCTGATGGGTGCTTCTATGTATCTACAACAAAAAATGAGTCCTTCTTCTCTTGATCCCACTCAGGCCAAGGTAATGCAATTTTTACCTTTGATATTTACCTTTATGTTTATAAATTTCCCCTCAGGATTAGTACTCTACTGGCTAGTTAACAATATACTTTCTATTGCACAGCAACACTATGTTAATAAATTAACTACTTAGTGCCCAAACAAGATCCAGGCACTAGTTTAACACTAAGTGGAACCTAAATAATGACAGAGAATGAATTCCCTACATTGACTCAAGGGCTGAAAGAATTTGGCGGCAAGACCGTAGAGCATGCCATAGAAATTGCGTGCAGGTATTTTGGAGTAGCAACGGGGGATCTTGAAATCAAAATACTCAACAGGGGATCTACGGGCATCTTTGGGCTGGGGGGACACGAGGCCAAGATAAAGGCCATACCTAAAAAAAAGAGGCCTCCAGTTACAAAAAAAAATCAGAAAAAAAGGGGAGAGTCCTTAGAGACAAAAGTCGCTCATCCTATTGTACCTGAAGTCCCTGCACCAAAGGATACTGAGGTTGCCGAAAAGACCTCCAAAGATCTTGAAAGGCACATCTCTCTGGCCAAGGAGATCGCCGAGGGGCTTTTGAAAAGGGCTGGCCTCAAGGGACAGGCAGAAATCAAGATCGGTGAAGAAGGACCATATCTAGATATATCCGGGGATGATCTCTCATTAATCATAGGGAAAGAAGGGCAAAATCTGGATGCCCTGGAATATATTGTCAACCGCATCTTGCAGCACAGGGACAAAAATCATAGCAGGGTCAATCTGGAGGCACAGGGTTATCGGGAAAAGAGGGAAAAAGGCCTTTCCCTATTGGCACACCGCATGGCAAAAAAAGTCCAGAGGACAGGACAATCAATAGCACTCCAGCCGTTAGGCCCAAAAGAGCGCAGGACAGTCCACTTGGCCCTCAAAGGTGTCAAAGGCATTCATACCCGCAGTGTAGGAGATGGCATCATGCGTAAAGTGGTGATAAGTCCGCCTCGCCGGACAGTTAAACCACACAGATGTGGTCCAAAAGACAGCGGGTAAGCGTTCACATCCCTCCCGGCCAGGGGTGGCCTTTTTCAGGGTTTCAGGAGCATCGCTTGATGCACAAGATCAGGGCACTCTGCCTATTAATCCGCACTGAAACCCTTCAAAAGGCTACCCCTGGCCGGGGATGTGAACGCTTACGACAACGGTAACAGTACATAATTTTGTAACTGTGCATGACATAAAAAAAGAAGAAGACACCATAGCTGCTATAGCCACTCCCCTGGGACCAGGGGGAATTGGAATAGTTCGAGTAAGCGGCCCCCTTTCGATACGGCTTTTTAGATCTATATTACGTCCAGCAAAGACACCCAAAGAGATACAGTCTCATCGGCTCTACTATGGCTGGGTCCTTGATCCGCAAAGAGATGCGGTTGTGGACGAGGTCCTGGCCGTAGTAATGAAGGCCCCTCACAGCTATACAAGGGAAGATGTCCTGGAAATCCAGTGTCACAGCGGCCCCGCAATCCTGAGGCGCATCCTGGAGATAGTGATTGGACAGGGTGTACGTCTGGCAGAACCTGGTGAATTTACCAAGAGGGCCTTCCTGAACGGGAGAATTGACCTTACCCAGGCAGAGGCCGTACTGGATTTAAGCCTTGCATGTGCGGACATGGCAGGGCAACTGGCAATCAAACAACTACAGGGTCAATTCTCGTCTAGGATCGAAGAGATCCACAATGCCATCAAAGAAGCTATGGCCACACTTGAAGTCGCAATAGACTATCCGGATGAGGATATAGAAATCATCTCAGAGTCCCAGCTCAGGGAACTCCTGGTAACCAGGGGCAGAAATCCCCTTAGCGCCTTAATAGAGGCCTTTGAGAAGGGAAAAATCTATAGAGATGGTGCAAAGGTCCTGATCATTGGCAGACCAAATGTCGGTAAATCCAGTCTACTAAATGCCATGGCCTGCGAAGACAGGGCTATAGTGACCTCTATACCGGGAACTACAAGGGATACAATAGAGAAAGATATAAATCTTGAAGGCATATTGGTCAAATTGATTGATACTGCTGGCGTCCGGCGTGACCCCGATCCAATAGAGACGATCGGCATCGAGAGAATTCGGGAAAAGGCAGGACTCGCGCAGGCTGCCCTCTGGATCCTGGACCTAAGCAGGCCCCTTTCTACAGAAGATATAGAGGTACTGGAGGTACTGGGCAACCACATAAAAACAGACAAGATACTCATGGTCTTTAATAAAATTGATAAAGTCCATTCCTGGAAATCTTTAGCTGGAAAGCGGGCAAGTGAGATCTATAGCCGTCTGCCAAAAATGGCAGGAGGCACCTGGGCAGGGATCTCTGCGCTCACCGGAGAAGGGCTTGCCAGTCTCTCTGTACTCATGATAAAAAAATTATTAGACGGAGGCCTGGCAGAACCCCCCAATATAATGCCCAACTTGAGACAGAAAGAATCTCTGGAAAAGGCCCGCAGGGCAATAGACAGGGCAATTGATGGCCTGTCCCATGGTATCAGTCCCGATCTGATTTCCATTGATCTCAGGGATGCAATAAGTGCATTGGGGAAAATCACAGGAGACAATATTACTGATGAGGTGCTGGATCACATCTTCAGTCACTTCTGCCTTGGCAAATAGG
>JALTHV010000185.1 GCA_027004315.1 Deltaproteobacteria bacterium | reverse complement strand
TTATAGTGTACGCTTTATCCGACTTTTAGTATATTACACGACAGTTAGAATTTAGAATTTAACACTGTGCCTGAGCAGGCTTTTCATTCAGACACTAAATATGATAAAGTAGATGAAAAATAAAGGCGGCGAACCTATTCTCCTTGCAGTGACTGGGGCCAGTGGGGCCATCTATAGCCTTAACTTTATGAAAATATTGAAGGATTTGGGCCAAGAGGTCCATCTTATCGTATCTGAGGCCGGGGAATTGGTCTCAAGGCTTGAGATTAAGGAAGATGGCTATCAGGCCATGATCCAGATGGCCCATACGGTTTATAAGGCAGATGACCTTGCCGCAGCCCCGGCCAGCGGATCCAGCAGGTGGCAGGCCATGGTAATACTTCCATGCACAATGGGGACCTTGGCCTCCATAGCCCACGGTTTCAGCCAAAATCTGATTCATAGGGCGGCTGACTGCTTCCTCAAGGAACGTAGGCCCCTTGTCCTGGTACCCAGGGAGGCCCCCTTGAATCGAAACCACCTGCGAAATATGCTGCTAGCAGAAGAGGCCGGGGCCTCAATATATCCTGCCATGCCGGGCTTTTATTCCCAGCCTAAGGACATCGATGAAATGGCCTCTTTTTTTGCCGGCAGGTTGGTAGAATTTTTAGGGCTCAGGGTAGATGGTCTAAAGCGATGGGATGGAATAATTGAGAGATAATTGTATGCAGTCGTCAGGTTGTCAGGTCGCCAAACTACTGGTCTCGAAGGTCCGTATACTACTCGAGATGATAAAATTTGAGCACACTATTTTTGCCCTGCCTTTTGCATATCTGGGGGCCTTTTTGGCCGCTAAAGGGCCTCCGGATCTCTGGACATCTCTCTGGATATTGGTGGCCATGGTCGGGGCCAGGACGGCCGCAATGACCTTTAACCGTATAGTTGATATATCTTTTGATGCAAAAAATCCCCGCACAAAAGACAGGGCACTTCCAAAGGGATCTGTCAAGCCCAGGGATGCCTGGGTCATGGTGGTGGCTGCTGCCGGGATATTCTTTTTTGCGGCCTATGAACTGAACCGATTGGCCTTCATCCTCTCGCCCATTGTCCTGGTGATTCTGCTCTGTTATTCCTATACCAAGAGGTTTACCTCGCTATGCCACCTCTTTTTGGGCCTTGCCCTCGGCATAGCCCCCAGTGCCGGTTGGATTGCAGTAAAGGGGAGTATGGGATTTCTTCCCCTTATTTTGAGTACAGGTGTGCTCTTCTGGGTAGCAGGATTCGATATATTGTATGCCTGCATGGATAAAGACTTTGATCAGAGAGAAGGCCTCCATTCTATACCGGCAAAGCTGGGCATCAAAAAGGCCTTCTGGGCTTCGGACCTCTTTCACTCTGTGGCCTTTGTGGCCTTTATTTCAGTAGGTATCCTGGCACATCTCAACTGGATATACTATTCTGGCATCCTGATTACTCTTGTGCTCCTGGTGATGCAGAGACTAGTGGTAAGTCCTGATGACCTTTCACGGATGAACATGGCATTTTTCACCTTTAATGGGGCCATAAGCATAATTCTGTTTGCCACGACGGTCATCTCTCTCATCTGGAAGGCATGATCCTGACTGATTGTGCAAGAGGACAGGACCCTGATGCCAAGATTCGATATATCGGCTGAGCTCACAGGGCAGATCCAGCTCACCCATGATATCTTTCTCCTGACTATAGAGGCCGGTGAAATTGCAGATGCCGCAACTCCAGGCCAGTTCTGTATGGTTGAGGTAAGATCCGCTCACAGCAGAGATCCTCTACTCCGTCGTCCCCTGTCTATCCACAGAGTGGTCCGGGGAAAGAAAATTGCCTTTCTCTATCGAAATGTGGGGCGGGGCACCCGTCTGCTTTCGCGCTACAGCCCGGGAGAAAGGCTGCATGTCCTCGGTCCTCTGGGCCACGGCTTTCAGATGCCTTCAGGGCATCCGGCCATCTTGGTGGGGGGTGGGTTGGGGTCTGCTCCACTCCTCTTTCTGGCTGAAGAACTGCCCAGGGACTCCAGGGTGACCGTGATCCTTGGTGCCCGTACAGGGAAGGAGCTGTTATCTGTGGACCAATTTACTGCCCTTGGTCATCGGGTCCTGTTGACTACTGAGGACGGCAGCCTAGGAAGACAGGGTCTGGTCACAGACGTCCTGTCTGAGGTCCTGACTCATGGTCCTGACTCCAGGCCCTGTATATTCAGTTGTGGTCCTTGGCCTATGATGAAGGCCGTCTATGCCATGGCACATAAGAGGGGGCTTTCGTGCCAGGTATCGCTGGAGGCCAGGATGGCATGTGGTATAGGTCTGTGCCTGGGCTGTGCTGTCCCATGCCGGGACGGCCGCGGCTATCTGCACGTCTGTACAGAAGGGCCGATATTCAATGCAGAGGAGGTATTCTGGGGGCCCAGCCAATGATCTATCAAGGAAAGCGGTCACACAGGCCACCAGACCTCTCAATTGATATAGGCCCCCTAAGCCTGAAGAATCCTGTACTGCTCGCCTCGGGGACCTGTGGCTATGGGAAAGAGTTGAGCGACCTCCTGGACCTGAATCAGTTGGGTGGAATTATTGTAAAGGGCCTCTCCATCAGGCCCAGACCAGGAAACCCCCCTCCACGTCTGGCAGAGACCCCATGTGGTCTCTTAAACTCCATAGGGCTTGAAAATATCGGCATAGAGAGGTTTATCAATGAAAAGCTCCCCTGGCTGCAAGGGCTAAAGACCTCGGTAATTGTAAATATCCTTGGGGAATCAGTAGAAGAATATGCTGATATGGCAAGGAGGCTCGACGGCATAGATGGCATCCAGGCCATAGAGGTGAATATCTCTTGTCCAAATGTCGATGCAGGAGGTATTGCATTTGGTACAGATCCAGGTGCAGCAGCAACTGTGACCCGTGCTGTCAAAAGGTCTACGGGTCTCCCTGTAATAATCAAGCTTTCACCAAATGTGGCAGACATCACTAAAGTGGCCCAGGGAGTGGCCTCTGCAGGGGCAGATGCCGTCTCTCTGATAAACACCATCTTGGGTATGGCCATAGATATAAGGTCCAGACGCCCGGTTTTGACAAACGTGTTTGGAGGGCTTTCTGGTCCGGCAATCAAGCCTATAGCCCTGCGCATGGTCTGGCAGGTCGTACGCTCTGTAGACATCCCTGTAATAGGTATTGGTGGAATCAGCAGTCCGGAAGACGCCCTGGAGTTCTTGATGGCCGGGGCAAGGGCCATTGAGGTAGGGACAGCCAC
>JALTHV010000184.1 GCA_027004315.1 Deltaproteobacteria bacterium | reverse complement strand
TGGCAGCTTGTCGTCAGCTATCTTGTAATGCCTGCCACAGTTTTTACAGACTACCTCCACTTATTGCCTCCTGCATCGTAACCGTTCACACCCCCTCCTGTTGCAACGTCAACGTCCCCGGCCAGCGGTAGCATTTTGAAGGGTTTCAGTGCGGATTAATAGGCAGGGTGCCCTGATCTTGTGCATCAAGCGATGCTCCTGAAACCCTTCAAAAGGCTAACGCTGGCCGGGAATGTAAACGGTTACCCTGCATCCAAGGTACTGCACGGCACCAAAGCATGATGTCGTATAATATTTTACAGTCTTATAAATGTCCCTCCCTACGATCCCAGTCCAAATCAATGCTCAATCCATCAATATCAGAGGTCTTTTCGCCTCTTTGACTCTTGATCTGATCTACTCCATGGCGTACCTTTGCCCGACTGGTAGCATATGCCAAAGAGGTTTCTTCGTCAATCAGCCCCTGTCTGAAGAGTCGAATAATATGTTGGTCAAAGGTCTGCATACTATATGCCTGGCCATTTTCCATGATATCGTAAAAGGTCTTTCCTTCCCTCTCTCCGTTTATAACAGAGTCCTTGACACGGATATTATTATGCATGATCTCAAAAATGGCTATCCTGCCTCCCTGTATCTTGGGCAACAATCTCTGCCCTACCACCCAACGCAGTGAATCCGCCAGGCGGAATCTCACTTGACGTTCTTCCTCTATGGTATATAGCCCTAAGATACGATTGATGGTTTGACCGGCACTTACTGTGTGGAGAGTACTGAATACAAGGTGGCCTGTCTCTGCTGCATTGAGAGCGACATCCATAGTCTCTCTATCACGGATCTCTCCCACCAGTATTACGTGTGGTGCCTGACGCAGGGCCGCTCTCAATCCGTTGGCAAAGGTGTCAAAGTTCTTGCCAAGTTCCCTCTGATTGAAGGTGGCCTTTTTATGGGGATGGACATATTCAACAGGATCCTCCAGTGTAATTACATGGAGGTGCTTACTCCGATTAATCTCATCTAAGATGGCAGCAAGTGATGTGGTCTTGCCAGTACCAGTGGCACCGGTGAATAATATTATCCCGTTCTGTTCTTTGGCCATTTCCTTGAAGCACTCTGGCAGTCCCAGCTTGTCAATAGCAGGGACTTCGCTTTCCAGCCTGCGCATTACAATGCTGTAGGCATCTATCTGCGAAAATACGTTTACACGAAACCTCGGGCCATCAAGCATACTGTAGGAAAAGTCACATGAACCATGGCGAAAAAGCTCACCCAATAGTCGCCTATCATCATTTATTAACGTCAGGGCAAGCTGCTCTGTCTGAAAAGGGGTCAATAGATTAGTAGCAAAATCCATAAAAACGGGCTGGAGTTTACCATCTGCTGCTATCTGACAGGGACGGCCGACTGTAAAATTCAGATCAGATATCCTGGGATGGGCATCAAGCATTGTGGATAATATATTATCAAAATCTGCCCTCTTCATCTGTAACCGTTCACACCTCCTCCTGTTGTAACCGTTCATGTCCCCGGCCGGCGGTAGCCTTTTGAAGGGTTTCAGTGCGAATTAATAGGCAGAGTGCCCTGATTTTGTGCATCAAGCGATGCTCCTGAAACACTTCAAAAGGCTACCGCTGGCCGGGGGGAATGTGAACGGGTACCTTCATCTCAACCTACCTCTGTAAAATCTACGGGCGCATTCCTGGTAAAGGGCTTAAACATCGCCTTGTTTACGCACTTGCTGTAGGCCTCATCCGGGTCTATCCATTTTTTTTGCAGCAGCTCCATTATGGCATCGTCCAGGGTCTGCATCCCGAACTTCTTGCCTGTCTGCATGGACGATGGAATCTGATAGGTCTTTCCCTCTCGGATGAGATTTCTTACTGCCGGAGTGGCAATCAAGATCTCAAAGGCCACGCACCTCCCCTTTACGTCAATCCGTTTGAACATGGTCTGTGATATCACTGCCCTCAAGGCATCGGCCAGAGTCGACCGGACCTGGGGCTGCTGCTGGGTCGGAAAGATCTCAACAACTCTATCAACAGTCTTTGCTGCACTGATAGTGTGCAGGGTCCCCATGACCAGGTGACCTGTCATGGCCGCCTCAATGGCGAGAGAAATGGTCTCCAGATCCCTCAGCTCACCTACCAGGATTATGTCAGGGTCCTCACGGAGGGCACCTCTCAGTGCTGCACTAAAGGACTTGGTATGAGTTCCCACCTCTCTGTGACTTACCAGACATCTCTTGCTCTCGTGGACAAACTCTATCGGGTCCTCCACAGTAATGATATGGTCTTTACGATTTCTGTTGGCATGATCTATAATGGCGGCCAGGGTAGTGGATTTTCCACTTCCAGTAGGCCCTGTGACCAGGACCAGTCCCCTGGGTAGCATGGCCAGCTTGGTCATGACATTCGGAAGGCCGAGCTGCTCGGCAGTCAGGATCTTACTGGGGATCTCCCTGAATACGGCAGCAATACCGTCCTTTTGCATAAAAAAGTTGGCCCTATATCTGGCAAGTCCTGGGATTTCATAGCCAAAATCGATATCTCCGGTCTCCTCAAAGGTCTTGATCTTTTCTTCAGGTGCAATTTCATAGAGCATTGCTTTCAACTCATCGTTTTCCAAGACCTTATATTTTATCCGTTGAAGGTCTCCTCTAATACGTAGCATGGGAGGAACGCCAGATACCAGGTGAAGATCCGAAGCCCCTTGATTATGCAAAAGTTTAAAGAAGGCATCTATCTTGGCCATATCTAATATATATCTCCTGCTGATTTACTGTGATCGCTTACGATCTGCCTGTCTTAAATGTAACTTCTCAATAAGTTGGGGCTCCTATTTTGGTAACCGATCACAGGGTGCTTCTTTTCCCAACATGCTCTCGCCCCCTCACCCTGCCCTCTCCCCCAGGGGAGAGGGTTTGGGTGAGGGGGGAACACTGTACCAACTTATTGAGAAATTATAATAGATCTTGTTCCAGCTTGCTACCTGACTATATAGAGGCTATATTTTTTGTTATGATTTTCGCGGAATCATCTACTATCATTCACCTCCAGGGAGTAACGAAAGAATATCCACCAGACAATATTGTCTTTTCGAACATCGATTTAGAGATCGAAAAGGGTGAGTTTATCTTCTTGACTGGTCCGAGTGGCATAGGGAAAACTACTCTGCTACGACTCCTTTTTTGTGCTGAACAACCTACATCCGGAGAGATCTGGGTAGACGGGGTAGCACTCTCTTCCCTTTCAAATTCCCAGATTCCATATCTCCGCAGAAAAATCGGTGTAATCTTTCAGGACTTTAAACTCCTCTCAGATCACACTGTATTTGACAATGTGGCCCTCAGCCTTGAGGTGATCGGCCTAAACAGAAGACAGTCAAGAAAGAGAGTGATGCAGGTATTGGAGGGGGTAGGCCTTGCAGGGAAATGGAGTAATTACCCCTTACAGTTGTCTGGGGGTGAACAACAACGAGTAGCTATAGCCAGGGCCGTAGTCAATAGACCTGCTATAGTCCTTGCCGATGAGCCCACGGGGAATCTGGACCAGGAACGGACAAATGAGGTAATGATGCTTATGGAAGAGCTAAATGCCAGGGGTGCGACCGTAGTCTTTGCAACCCATGATGACAGGCTCTATGAAAATACCCACCGCAGGGTAGTAAAGCTTCCTGAAGGAAAGTTCGAGATCTCATAATGAGTTTGGCTAGTCTATGCCACAGAGTACTTTCTGACCTCAGGCAGCACCTCTATACCCAGATCATAACTACTGTAGTGGTCAGCCTTTCTATCGTAATTTTTGCCTTTTTTACATTGATATATTTTAACCTGCACCAGTTTGTCGAGAGATTTGGTACAGAGCTCGGGCTGGTGGTCTTTCTCACTAATGACATACCCCAAGGCAAAATCCCCGGCCTCTATCAGAAGCTCACAGAGCTGCCAGGAGTAGAGAAGGTTACTTATATATCTTCCAAAAAGGCCTTTAAGAGACTAGAGAATTATTTAAAGGGTGAAAAGGGGGTACTTGAGGGAATAGATCCCAAGTTCCTGCCCCCTTCATTTGAAGTGAGAGTCAACAGGGCCGTATTTCATCTAAAGAGAATCAGGCAACTGGCTGAAGAGATAGGCAACTGGCCCGAGGTATCCAAAGTCCAATTTGGTCAGGAATGGATAGACAGACTGGAGTCCTTTTTAAGGCTCTTCCGGATACTAGTGGCAGTGAGCGGACTCCTTCTCCTGTTCACTGCCGGCTTTGTAGTCGCAAATACCATAAAGCTGACGGTCTATGCCAGGCAAGAAGAACTAAAGATAATGCGTCTGGTTGGGGCAACAAATACATTCATACAGGGTCCGTTTCTTGCTGAGGCCTTCATGCAGGGCCTTCTGGGCTCAAGCCTGGCTATAGGGGCAATCTTTGTGTGCTACAGATTTTTACAGGGCCTTGCAGCCAGTTCTGAGCTGCTAAGAGGAGTAAACATCTATTTCCTGCCCTGGCCTTATACCCTTGCTATTATAACGAGCAGTATATTATTTTGTGTCCTGGGTACTGCCATTGCCATGTGGAGGTTTTTGCGCCTGTGATTCAGCATAAATGGCTGTGGTCTATTGTCTTGACACTATTGTTAGTGCATGGCCACGTGTTTGCTGAAGACCTGGTCCAGAAAGAACTTGAGGGCCAACAACAGAGGCTCAAATCTCTCCAGAGAGAGATAGCAGTCCATGAGAAGAGGGCGGCCGAGGTAGAATCAAGTAGACATTCAGTACTCAAGGAACTGGAGGATCTGGACAAAAAGATAGCACTGCAGTGGGAAAGGCTTCAATCTACCCGAAAGGAATGGACAGAGAAAGAACTTAGCCTCATTGATACTCAGAGAGATTATGGCAGGCAGGTCCAGGCCCTTAATGCACTGCGATGCCAGATAAGACATAGACTCAGGGCCTTTATGGAGATGGGTCCAGTAGGGGGTCTCAATGTATTATTCGCCGCAAAGACTATACCAGAACTCCTGTCAAGAGAGACCTACTTCAGGCTTATCCTGGACCACGACAGGAAGTTAAGAGATCTCTACAAATCGAGCATCAAAAAGACTGCCGAGAAGGCAGCCGAGCTGGAACGGCAGAGAGAGGACCTCAAAAAGGCCGATAGGGAGATAGAAAGCCAGTCCCTGCTCCTTGAAGAGCAGAAACAGGCAAAGCAGGCCTTTTTAGATGAACTCAAACAGCAGGGAAAGCGATATAAAGAGATGTTGGCAGAACTCAGGGCCAGTGAACAATCGCTCCAGGGTATCATAAAGCGTCTGAGCAAAAGAGAAGATGGAGATCGTTCAGCCCACATCCAGGTCAGAGAAAATAGCTTTGAGGCACAGAAGGGCAGGCTAAATCCACCGGTAATAGGACGATTGTTAATGACCGGGATTGGAGGTAGAAAAGGCCCAGGAGTGATCTTTGCGGCACCGTGGGGGAGCGAAATCAGGGCCATCTTTGACGGCACGGTCGTATATAATGATACCCTCAGAGGTTACGGAAAGGTCTTGATAATCGATCATGGAGACCACTATCTCAGCCTGATAGCTCAAGGGGCAAAATTTTTTAAGAAGGTTGGAGAAAAGGTAACAGAGGGAGAGATCATAGGTCTGGTTGGCGGAGGTCCTTGGATTCAAGAGGGTATATACTTCGAGATAAGGCATGGAGAACAAGAGGAAGAGCCCATAAAATGGCTCGACCTGACGGGCATAGAGATGGGCACTAAATAGAGATTGCTTCTCTCCAGAGAATGTTTTAAGATCGGAGCTCTGTAAATTTTATTGGTCGTCTGAAGGGACGGGAGCATGTTGGAAAGACAAGTACCCTGTGGACAGTTAAACATTTTTACCTGACGACTTAGCGGGATTAGAGATCAAAAATGAAAAAATTTTCGAAGTCAGTACATCTGTGGTCTGTTATAGCTGTCCTGGTCTGTATCTTTCTGGTTATAGGTACTTATCAGGCACATCATGTAGTCTCTGCCAAAGAAAACGGGATCTACGAACAGCTCAAGATCTTTGGAAACGTGCTCAATCTGGTAGAGCGTGACTATGTCGAAAAGGTACAGCCCAAAAAACTCATCTATGGGGCAATACAGGGAATGCTTACTTCCCTGGATCCACATTCCTCCTTCCTGAGGCCTGAGGAATATAAGGAGCTCCAGGTAGAGACAAAGGGTAGCTTTACCGGAATTGGCATAGAGATCAGCCTCCAAGATGGTATACTGACTGTAATATCTCCTATCGAGGGCACGCCTGCGTACAAGGCAGGCCTGAAGGCCAAGGACAAGATCCTCAAGATAGAAGGCAAACCTACTAAGAACATGACCTTGATCCAGGCAGTAAGACTCCTGAGGGGTCCAAAGGGGAGTAAGGTCACTATCTCTATATATCGCCAGGGATGGAGGCGACTCAAAAATGTAACCCTGACAAGGGATGTAATCCCTATAAAGAGTGTGCATTCCAGGATGTTAGAAAAGGGCTATGGCTATGTGCGCATAAGCAACTTTCAGGACAAGACCAGCTCTGATCTGGAAGATGCCTTAGAAAAGCTGGAAAAAGGCAAGGGCCTCAAGGGGCTGGTATTAGACCTGCGTAATAATCCGGGTGGCCTGCTTGACCAGGCAGTAAAGGTAGCCGATATATTCCTGGAGAAGGGACTTATTGTCTACACGGACGGCCGAATCAAGGAACAGAGAATGCGTTTTGTGGCCCATCCAAACAAGCATCATCATAATTATCCCATTGTGGTACTGGTCAATGGAGGGACTGCCAGTGCCTCTGAGATAGTTGCAGGTGCCCTGCAGGATCAAAAGAGGGCATTAATCGTAGGAACACAGACATTTGGCAAGGGATCAGTACAGACCATTATTCCACTGGAGGATGGGTCTGCTGTACGCCTGACTACAGCCAGATACTATACGCCCAGTGGCAGGTCTATACAGGCAGAGGGCATATCGCCTGATATAGTGGTGCCCTTTATACCGCCAGCAGAGTTGAGCAGCAGAGAAAAGATGGAAAACTCCTTTCACTTCCTGAGGGAGAGTGATTTAGCGGGTCACTTGCTCAATAAAACTATGCCAGCCAAGAATAAGCTACATGGCCCATCAGGAGAGAAAAAAATTGGGCCGGCAACTTCTGGTCCTAAAATTGCCGAAGGAAAGGCAGCTCCTATGGATAACCAGTTAAGAGAGGCCCTCAGGATATTAAAGGCATGGAATATATTCTCCCAGATTATCCATGCAAACCCTGCACAGACCACAAAATGAGACAATATATCTGCCTCCATTTCTGTTGAATGGCTACTCCACGCATATCCAGGGAGGACAAAAGGCGCTTCCCAGGCCTGATATGGGCTATAATAGCCCTGGGTATGACTGGAGCGATAATAACTCTGTTGTATCTGTTGCCTCTACCTACAACAAAGACCCATCCTCCCTTTGAAGACTTTCGCCGCGTACCATCCCTTCCTCCCAGTCCGTCAAGACCCAAGGCCAGGGTCTCTATACCTCTGGTGGCTATACTGATAGATGATATGGGATATAGTATCCGTATGGACAATGCCTTTTTGAACCTAAATGCGCCACTCTCTTTTTCGTTTCTCCCTGAGGCACCCCATACCCCTATGATGGCCCGCAAGGCCAAAGATATGGGCAGAGATGTCCTGGTCCATCTACCTCTAGAGCCTCTCAATTCCCGAATTGACCCGGGACCTGGCAGCCTTCGTCTGGACATGGATCCTGATTCCATGCTAGGAATACTCAGAAAGGATCTGGACGCCGTGCCCGGTGCAATCGGAGTAAACAATCACATGGGCTCAAAATTCACTGCAAATAGAAAGGCCATGAAATTTATCCTGACTGAAATAAAGAGACGGAATCTCTTCTTTATAGACAGCAGGACTACTAAAGATAGCGTGGCCTATATAACAGCCAGGTCTATGGGGATCCCGACTGCTGAAAGGAGTGTGTTCCTGGACCACGACCCTCGACAGGAGGCCATCAGGAAAGAGGTCGAGAGACTTGTAAAACTCTCTAAGGAGAGAGGACACATCCTTGCCATAGGGCACCCGATGTCTAATACCTGGAAGGTCCTTCATGAAGAGCTGCCGAGGATAAGTAAACGAGTCAGGCTGGTCCCGGTCCACAGGATCCTCGTCTCTCAGTAACGTCCATATCTTTAATCGATTTATCCGAAAATGCATTTTTTGATTAGCCATGGACACACATGGACAAAAAGCAAAATGTCTCCAGAGGTGCATCTTCATACTTCGATGTGGCCGGTTACCAAAATGGGGTAACCGTTCATACCCCCCTGTTGCAACCGTCCACGTCCCCGGCCAGCAGTAGCATTTTGAAGGGTTTCAGTGCGGATTAATAGGCAGAGTGCCCTGATTTTGTGCATCAAGCGATGCTCCTGAAACCCTTCAAAAGGCTACTGCTGGCCGGGGGGGATGTGAACAGTTACAAAATGGGAGCCCCAACTTATTGAGGACTTACCTCATTTCCTTTTATCTGCCCAGAACTCCAGGGAAAAGACAACCAAAAGACCCAGAGCAGCCAGACAGAGGGCCGCCATTACCTCATTATTCCAGCAACGTGGCAAGATGTTGGCCTGGGCCGTGACAATGAGATGGCCATGTGCATCAGTCATGGTCTGCAGAGTCTCTTTCCAGGGCCAGACCTTCCTCAGAGAGCCCAACATCAGGCCCGTCAATATGGCCACCGTAAGGTCGTGGTGTCTATCAAAGAGCCACTTGAGTAGACGGACAAATGTTGTAAGACCTACAACGGCACCAGCGGCCACCAGGAAAAGGGTAAAGAAATCGCGCTGATTCACTGCCTCAAGGACATAATTATATTTTCCCAGGAGGACGAGGACAAAGGCCCCGGATATCCCTGGGAGGATCATGGCACAGATAGCTATGGCTCCACTCATAAACAGAAACCAGGGCGTATCTGGTGTAGATATAGGTATCATACCAACCACGAAATATGCAGAGATGGCACCCAGCCCTATCCATACAAAGATGGATGGGGACCACCTCTCGATATATCGGCTCACTGTGAATACAGAGGCGACTATCAGGCCAAAGAAGAAAGACCATATCAGGACTGGCCGATTCTGAAGTAGCCAGCTCAGGATCCTGGCGAGGGTGAAGACAGCCGTCAGGATACCGGTCCCAACCGCTATAAGGAATTGCCAAGAGACATGATCCAGGGCATCTCTTAGCCTCAGTGAGATCAGCAGTCTTAAAAATTCCAGATCAAAAGACCTGATGGAGTCGATCAGTTCCTCGTAGATTCCAAGGATGAACGCCATGGTCCCTCCTGATACCCCAGGGATCACGTCTACGGCTCCCATGCAGAAACCCTTTATGCCTAACTCCAGATAATCCATTAATGAACGGTGAAATTCTGTCTGATTTTTCATAATAATTTTGCCGTAAAGAGACGTCTGATACAGTCAGGTCTCTGATTATATCTTGACATTGCCATGGATCTGTATAGTTTTATACACTTTGTAGAACATTTTATATAACCCAATAGGAAGGTAAAATATATGACAGAAAAGACAAAGACATCTCAGGCACAGATTGATGTACATTGGACAGAACAAGAATACTTTTATCCCTCTACAAAATTTA
>JALTHV010000183.1 GCA_027004315.1 Deltaproteobacteria bacterium | reverse complement strand
GGCATTGACCAGGTAGCCGTGGCAACCGATGACTCAAGGATTGTGGAGTGTATAGAGTCGGCAGGCGGCAAGGCCTTTATGACAGATCCGGGTCATCCTTCAGGTACCGACCGGATCGCGGAGGCGGCCAGATATCTTGGGCTTTCAGACGAGGATGTGGTCGTCAATATACAGGGAGACCAGCCCCTACTGAATCCGAAGCCAGTAGCAGATATTGTAAAAATGTTACTTGAACGCCCCGGCCTCGCCATGACAACGCCTGCATGCCCCATTGATGCCCAAAAAAGCCTCAATCCCAATCGAGTCAAGGTGGTTGTAGACAGGGAGTGGAAGGCCCTCTATTTTTCCAGGGCCCCGATCCCATACTTCAGAGACGCAGCAACAGAAGGGGATAGGCGGTATTATCTGAGACACTTGGGCCTATATGCCTACAGGCAAGACTTCCTGCAGACCTTTGTCAGCCTTCCCCCTGGGAGGCTGGAGAAGATTGAGAAATTGGAGCAGCTCAGGGTCCTTGAGAATGGTTATTCGATTGGGGTAGCAAGAGTGGCAGAGGCCCCGGTAGAAGTAGATACGCCAGAAGACCTGGATGCGGTTCGCTCAACCCTTGCAGGAGAGTGAGGCCATCTCAAGCCGGACCCGATTCCCCAGAAAGAGCCGGGCCACTTCCTGGCTGGCCGGGGTGAGATCAGAGACAAAAAAGCGGTCTTCATGCCTGATGCTTTTTTCAGAGAGTTGCCCCTCGGCCTCAATATATGAATAGACTGCACGGGCTACCTCAGCCGAGGCATCTACTATTTTGACCCTCTTTCCTGCCTTTTCCTGGATTATTCGCTTAAGGATGGGATAGTGGGTACACCCAAGGATCAGGGTATCTATCTGCCGATCCCTCAATGGTCTGAGATATTTCTTGACTATCATGCGGGTCTCTCTGGCCTTGAGCCACCCCTCCTCTACTAAAGGTACCAGGAGGGGGCATGCCTGGCTGTATACCTTTGCAGCAGGCAACCTTGATCGTATCACCTCCTCATATACGCCACTAGTCACCGTGGCCCTGGTACCTATCAGACCGATGACCCCTTGTCTGGTAATGGCTATTGCCTGATCCACCGAGGGGCTTACGACCTCGAATATCGGCACGGAAAACTCCTGTCTCAGAATTGAGGTAGCGGCACTGGCGGCACTGTGACAGGCAATTACCACCAGACCGGCCCCATGTCCCAGTAAGAATCTGGTATCTTCTCTGGCATACTGAATAAGTGTTTCGTGACTCTTTGTCCCATAAGGAGTCCGGGCAGTATCTCCGAAATAGATAAGGGGCTGGTTTGGAAGCAACTTCTTGAGTTCACGGACTACGGTGAATCCCCCGACACCGGAATCGAAGACGCCTATAGTTATATCCATTATAAAGATTTCACCTCTATTGTTCCAAATTATGTGTTTCCCGCCTTGCATTTTTGCCAGACTTGGCTGCTACATAATTTTGGATTATAGTCTGTATTGTAATTTACTCCAGATTATGCAGGCCGAATAGGGCCTGGGGTTAGACCCATTCTTAACATAACAACAACAGAATGTAAGTGCTCACGTCCCCGGCCATTGCTGGCCTTTTGAAGGGTTTCAGTGCGGATTAATGGGCAGAGTGCCCTGATTTTGTGCATCAAGCTGCTCCTGAAACCCTGAAAGAGGCCAGCAATGGCCGGGGGGAATGTAAACGTAAACGGTTACAACAGAGCAGATATCCAAGATATTGGAGAAGTCAAACAATGCCCAAAGATAATTCTCTATCCCCCTTACAGGAAGATACCAAGGACATGATAGACGGACTTGGCCTCGATTCTGAGATCGATACTGTCATAGAGGTCCTCGGAGAACCAAAGATCCCTTCCCCGCTGATCAAGAGGGACTATAGCTGTTTCGTGTCTGACCAGGACCGTGTACTGGTCAGGGTATCTTACAGGTCACTAAAGAAAATCTGTGAAGAGGGATCAGAGCCCCTCTCTTTTGAGCTTGCAGGGCCCAGAGAGCAGATATATTTCGACCCCTCAAAGACACGTTGTGCCATTGTAACCTGCGGCGGTCTGTGCCCTGGGATCAATGATGTAATCCGTGCCATTGTCCTGGGCCTCTATTACGACTATGGGGTCCAGTCTACTCTTGGCATACGCTATGGACTGAGGGGATTTATCCCTGACTATGGTCTTTCCGTAAAAGACCTCACTCCTGAGGCAGTAAACCGCATACATGAATATGGAGGTACTGTCCTTGCTTCCTCCAGGGGACCGCAACGCATAGACCTTATAGTAGACGCACTGGTACGTATGAACGTATCTATATTATTCATTATAGGGGGAGATGGCACGTTCAGGGCAGGGACTAAGATTGTAAATGAGATCAAGAGGCAAGGCCTCAAGATAGCCGTGGTAGCCATACCAAAGACTATAGACAATGATATTTACCTGGTCTCCAAGACCTTTGGCTTTGATACGGCAGTTGAAATGGCCTGCCAGGCTATAAAGTGCGCACATACCGAGGCCATCGGGGCACCTAATGGAATAGGTCTCGTCAAGGTCATGGGAAGGTATTCAGGTTTTATAGCGGCGGCGGCCACAAATGCCTTGAGGGAAGTCAATTTCTGCCTGATACCTGAGAGTGATTTTGATCTGGAGGGAGAAAACGGCCTGCTAAGGGCCCTTGAATACAGGCTCAGAAACCGTGGTCATGCAGTGGTAGTTGTGGCCGAAGGGGCAGGCCAGCGATATGTAGTAGGAGACAAGATCAAAAAAGATCCGTCAGGCAATGTCAGCCTGGGAGATATAGGTACCTTTCTTAAGGATACCTTTAAAAGATATTTTAAGGAGATCGGCATGGACGCATTTGTCCGTTACATAGACCCCAGCTACATTGTCCGCAGTGTACCTGCAAACGTAGATGACCGCCTTTACTGTGCAAACCTTGGGCAAAACGCTGTACATGCCGCGATGGCCGGCAAGACTGCTATGATGGTAAGTCTATGGAATGACCGCTATGTACATGTACCTCTGGCCTCTGCAATCAGACACAATAAAAGGATCAATCTAAAAAGCCGGTTCTGGCTGAGTGTATTGGAATCTACAGGACAATCTTCCCTGAAAAATAAATAATTGGATGATAAGTAAGCAGATTGATGACCCGGGATGAAGGATAGGGCAGGACGGGCTCTCATGATCGATTACCGTAGTCTCAGTCTGGGAGAACTTGAGGACTGGGCAAGAGATATGGGCCTTCCGGCCTTCAGGGGCCGGCAGCTCTTTAGCTGGCTTTGGAGGCCTGGGTTCTGGGATTTTTCTCAAATGACAGATTTCCCAAAGGCCCTCAGAAAAATGGTGGCAGAAAAAGGCGTGCTTACTGATCTGCAGGTTGTAGCAGAGCAGCATTCCGTAGATGGCGCCATCAAGTTTGCCTGGGGGCTGCCAGATGGTCTGGTGGTAGAGAGTGTGCTCATACCGGGACAGGGGCACAATACCCTCTGTATATCCAGCCAGGTAGGGTGTGCCATGGGCTGTAGATTCTGCAATACGGCCAGGATGGGCTTCCATCGTCAGCTTGCATCCTCAGAAATTGCGGGTCAGGTCCTTGCCACACTGAGACGCATTGAAGAGAGAGAACGGCCCACAAATATCGTATTTATGGGCATGGGAGAACCGCTTGCAAACTATGATAATGTCTTAAAATCTATTCATATCCTCACTGATGACCTGGGACTCAACTTTTCTCTGCGCAAGATAACCGTATCTACCTGCGGCCTGGTCCCTGAAATCTTACGTCTTGGCAGAGATACGGACGTAGGGCTTGCCATCTCCCTGCAGGCCCCGGATGACAAGACCCGAAGTCAGATAATGCCCGTCAACCTGCGCTATCCCCTGTCACGGCTTATTGAGGCCTGTCATAGATATCGACTTTCCCGCAGGAGACGCATTACGTTTGAATATCTCCTTCTTGCCGGCATAAATGACAGTCTTGAACAGGCATCTTTACTTGCAGGACTTCTCAGGGGGATCCCCTCAAAGATCAACCTGATACCCTACAACGAAGTCAGCAGGTTACCCTTCAGACGTCCTGCCTCTGAACAGGTCCTGTTATTTCAGCAGGTACTTAGAGATGCCAACTATACTGCCACCATAAGAAAGAGTAAGGGACAGGACATATCGGCTGCATGTGGTCAATTATACGCAGAACTACAGGAAAGGGGCTGAGAATATCGTAATAGGGTTCCCCATGCTGCAACTCAGAAGGCAAGAAGTTACAGGATAGCTTGCCGATTCATTGAATCTAGGGTAAAAGAATATTTTTTTGAAGGAATTCTTTAGGAGGTTTTAATATATGGAATGTACTACAGTCAGACCAGGAGTTCAGTGTAGGTTCGCGAGTAAAAATGGCTGTACCTATATAGGTGGTACTTGCCTTGAAATAGTCGAACAGTGTAAAGGCTGTGCAAGGGTTGTTCAGTATAACGGCAAAGAATTTTGTTCGGTTTATCCGGATCCAGCAGCAAAATGGCGAAGGGGCACCTGTAATTTTGCGACTCATGTAAAGAGAGAGATCCGACAAGATAACATAGGCAGAAATATCAATCCCCTCAAGGCGGCAAAGAGGGCATCAAAGAGACGTTGAGATGCACAAGGCATGGAGCGATAGTGTCGATCTTGCAATCACTGCGGTCGTACTTTAAAGAAGTAACTTCCTGTAGCTCGCGCAGGAAAAGGCCTGAATTTACACAGGGCCATAGTACCATACCTCATTTAGTAGAGCCCCTCGTAGGGATACATGAGCAACCTGCCTTACAGGAAGAGGACATGGCCTCTGTCATTAAAGCGGCGATAAGGCCCCTTAAGGGGAGACTACAAAAGATAAGCCAGATCCAGGAAATGGGCTTTGAGGACCTTACTGAACGGCTTACCCGCATTGAAATGGCCCTGAAGACCAGCAGACAGACCTCTGAGGCATCATCTAAGAGAGCCAGCAAGGAACAATGTAAAGGTCTTATTGCACTGGCCGATTGTCTCTTCTATACATCGAGGCAGATCGATGATCCAGATACCCTGAGTATCCTGCAGGAACATGTCGATGCAGCCCTGACAGTCTTTGGTATTAGCAGGCTCCCATTAGAAAATGTACCTTTTAATGACCAATACCACGAGGCCAGAGAGATCGGGCATGACCCACAGCAGCCAAACAATTGGGTCCTTGAGACACTCAGGCCGGGTTATTTATACAACAATATACTATTGCGTCCGGCCTGGGTAGTCGTCAATCAAGAGGAACAGGCCGGCCGCTGTCCGAACAAAAATTCTGTTCAGACACAACTCTGAATCTAAGAGGTATCTATGGATACAATATTCGGAATCGATCTTGGGACCACCAACTCATCTCTGGCGGCCCTCCGTGACGGCAAACCAACAATTATACCTATTGACGCTAGCGGGCTGGTACCATCAGTAGTGAGCTTGGACCCGGATAGCGGTGAATTCATCGTGGGGCAGAGGGCCAAGCGGAGAAGCATCCTCTTCCCCGATTATACAGTAAAGTCCATAAAGCGCCTTATGGGAAAAGATGTCAAGGTCCATATTGGCGACCAGGAGCTGACTCCCGAGGAGATATCCAGTAAGATCCTGCACTATATAAAGACACAGGGTGAAGAGGCATTAAAAGAGCCGATCAATCGTGTGGTCATTACAGTCCCCGCATATTTTAATGATGCACAACGAAGGGCCACTATCAAGGCCGGGGAGATGGCAGGCCTGGATGTGGTACGTATAATCAACGAACCTACGGCCGCATCACTGGTATATGAAGGACCTGCTGAAGCGGCATCAGGCAGACAGCATATCCTCATCTATGACCTTGGAGGCGGCACTTTCGATGTATCAGTGCTCCGCATACAGGGAGAGGTGAGAGAGGTACTGTCCAGCCGGGGAAATACACAACTGGGAGGGGACGATTTTGACCGGAAGCTCCTGACTCACGTCCTGGACCACCTCCGGATAAAGGAAGGGGTAGACCTGTCTAAGGACCAAAGGGCCATAGCCCGTCTGAGCGAGGCAGTAGAAAAGGCCAAGATAGGTCTCTCAACCCGGCCCTTTGTCAAGATACTGGAACCGGCCCTGGCCAAGCGGGACGGCAGGCCTGTGCATCTCGACATAGAGATCTCAAGATCTACCTTTGAATCGCTGATTGAGGAATTTATTGATAGCACCTTTTATGAGGTCAAACACGCCCTGGAAGAGGCCTCTCTCGAGCCCAAAGACCTGAACAAGGTCATCCTGGTAGGCGGGTCCAGTCATATTCCTGCAGTGATCGAGGGCCTTAAGATGACCATCGAGTCCCCCCCAGAGCTAGCGGTGGACCCGGAATTATGTGTGGCCCTTGGTGCTGCTATCCAGGGTGGGATCATGGCAGGTGAAATCTTTGATCAGATCCTGGTGGACGTGGCTGCCCACTCTCTGGGTATCAGGGCCTTTGGTAAAGAGGATGACTACCTTGATGCCAGACCTGACACCTTTGCGCCTATCATCCCTAGAAATACGCCTATACCGGTTACCCGTGCGGATGTCTTTCGTACTATGGTGGAAAATCAGAAGGCAGTCCTGATAGACGTCTTCCAGGGCGAGGCAAGCCGCTGCAGCCAAAATAAATCCATTGGCTCGTTTAATATGTCTCTCCGTCCCTCACCCAGGCACTCTGATATTGTAGTTGAATTTTCCTACGACCTGGATGGCATAATTCATGTGGTGGCTGACCAGAAGGGCTACGATAACCGTAAAGAAGTAACCATGTCTGTGCGGGAACGTGGGGCAGGAGGTGTCCAGACATCTATTACAGAAGATTATCTCCAGCGAAAGGCAAAAAAACTCCTTGGAATGAAAGGGCTGTCTGAAGATGACCCGGCCAGGAGGCAGTTGATAGAGGCCCTGGATGCCTATACCGAAGCCAGGGCCTCCGGGGTCTCGGAAGAAGACCTCGAGACCTTAGAGGAGGACCTCCTTGATGCTATGGAGGCCTTAGAGGAAGACTAGTTGGTACGTAAAAAGAAAGGGGAGAAAAAGAGGCTAAGACGTCTCAAGAAGCAAAAGCTTCAGAAATTAAGAGATCTGATCGGCAAGGACGACCAGGCCTTTATCAGGAGCCATGTCCGTCTGTATCCGAAATCAGAACTCTCTCCCTGCAAAGAGGCCTTTTACGAAGCGGTTCATAGGGAGGTAATAGAGGCCCTATATGTTGGGCACTGGCAAGATGCCAAAGACCTGACCAGTAGCCTGCCTCCCAGGCATCCCCTGTCCCTGCTCATAGAGGCCATATCGTTTTTATTGGAAGGAAAGTCCAAAGAGGCCCATATGTGCCTGGAAGACCTGGCTGGGATGGATGGGGCAGGTGATTTTTTACCGCTCATTGCCGACCTCAATGGCCTGACAGGGGCAGAAAATCCTGATCTGGACCGGCTTAATGCCTCCATTGACCGGGTGCTCCTAGGGCAGAACCCCCGTCCACGCATGTCAAGTCAGGCAGCTAAAGATGTATGGAGACTGTTCCGTCTTCTGCATAGGCCCGAAAGAGTTGGCTATACCCTGCCTCCTACCTACTGGAGAGATCTGCAACGCTGCATCTCAGGCCTCAAAAACAGAGGTGTACATACGATATTCCTTGAGCAGGCAGACAAGTTAGTCCAGATACAGAGCGATATGATGTCTTGTCTGCCAGCCGACTCCGATGAAATTGAAGGGATGTTAGGCTATTGGGCCAGGGATATCCACAGGCTTCTTATTGACAGAGGAGATCCACCGTTGCCCAAGTCCCTGGAACATCTGGCCCAGTGTGTGAGGTTGACGTGTTACATGTTTCTGACAGGGCCTGAGGGTACAGTATTGTGGGAGGACTTCGGCGATATCTTGATAGGGCTCCTGGATGTCGATGAGGCCGAGCGCAAGGGCCTGGAGGAGCTAATAGACAAGTGGGGCAGGTGGACATCCATGGTCAGAGACAGAGATTTTAATGGAATGCGCCGCATGCTCCTTACATACCGGGATAGCAGGGCATCTACAGCACGCGAACGCTTCTTGGCTGACATGGGCCTTTACGGCCTTGCTGCCCGCGATGAATCTGACGAGGATCCATTCTCGGAACTTATGGACGACGAGGATCTGGATACCGAGATGGCCCTGGGTCTGGACGCACTTGAGGATGCAGCCGCGGCTATTGCCGATTTGCCCGATAGAGACAGATATGAGGCAGCTCAGGTCATCCGGGCCAGTTTAAATGCGATGGGAGAGGTCCCTGTCAGGCAGATACGTCGTCAGGGAGAGATCTGGCTGGCCCTGAGTGAATACTTTCCGAAAGACGGCGGGTTGCTACTGGCCGCCTACGCCGCACTGAGACTCTCAAACTCGCTCAATGTCATCGCCCGTCGTACCAGAGAGACCTTACTAGCTAAAAAGGAGACCCTTAACTATAATGGAGTCCAGGACTTAGTTCTCACACTCTTTTATTCGACTATGGAGATGCGGTATTCCAGGGCATGGAAAGAGATAGTTGCCCTCAGTATGGAATTGCTCCCCAGACAATGGCCTGAAATTGAAAAGAAGCTGACCTCCAGGATCCTTGAGAAGTGGACGAATATCAATAAAATTGCGGGGGGACCCTTAGCAGATTTTTTCTCGGCCTTTTCTGATTTTGGCCTAGATTCTGATTCTAATATATACAAAGAGACGACCCGATTTACTGATAAGATACTGAGGTTCGGACGCAGTGTACTTGGAGATAATTCGGAGATCCTGGCCCTGGAGCTCCTTAATATATTGATCACTACCCCTGCGAAGAGGCGCATGTCTTCTCTGAATCAGAGTTTCAATAAGGCGCCGCTCCCGGTCAAATGGCGAGTAGCTGTATATCTTGGGACCCTGGATATGGCAGGCATCAGGAATAGTGACCGGCTGAATCTTGCCTATCATGCCCTGTCCCGTATCTTACCTGGCATCCCGCATGACTTTGGACACTGGGAGGAAATTGTCTCGTGCGTAGATGATATGCGAAAATCCATACCACGTGGAAAGAATAGACAATACAAGTCATTGCGGCAACTCCTGCTGAAAAAGCTGAGAGATGTGCAGGCAAAGCTGAACTCCACTGAAAGGCAGGCCATCATGGGCGAATATATAGACAGGATTAGGCAACGGTCATAGGGATATGGATTTTAAGACTGCATACAAAATACTGAGGATTGACCCGGGGGCATCTATAGAGGATATAGATAAGGCCTTTCGCAGGATGACCCGGCGTTATCCGCCTGAGTTCAGGCCTGAGCGTTTTGCGCGAATTCGGGCTGCTTACGAATACCTTACGTCCCTAAAGGCACAGGCCGAAGACATGGAAAGGGGCAATCTCCAGGCAATTGCGTCTCTGATGGGGATAGAGGGCCTGCCTGAACCCATTCCCCCCCTGAAGAGTATTCTATCTAAGACAGAGTCTGGAGACTGGCAGCCCATAGCAGACCTCCTTTCACAGGGGCTATTGCTCGATATACTGCACAGGCACCTACACCTCAAGAGGCCCATTTGCTAATCGTTTACATTCCCCCGGCTACCGCTGGCCGGGGACCTAGACGGTTACAACCCTGAAAGTCGGATAAAGCGTACATTATAACTATTATTTTCGTTGTATTCGGAATGCATGATTTTGGTATAAAAA
>JALTHV010000182.1 GCA_027004315.1 Deltaproteobacteria bacterium | reverse complement strand
AGGGGGGAAAATCCAAGGTCAGCGGCACGGTCATAGGAGGCCTGCGTGCAGGTGAGAAGATCCTGGGCTGGATACTGATGGAGGCGATAAGGGACAGGAAGTATCTCTCCCTGGGCTTTATAAGCTATATATCTATTATCGCTATGGTGGCAGCGCACATCTTCAACCGGCCGATCTTCTCTATAGAAGGCCACACCATGTACCTGGTGGACTTTATGGTCTTTCTCCTGGTGTTTGGCTTTGGGGTCTACAGGTTCTTTTTGAAGGACCACCCCTACCAGAAGGTCAGGATCCACGTGATAGTCTGGCTCTATATGATATTCTGGGGAGTCATGCCCTATGTCTTTGGACTTACTGTCCCTGTCGTGTCAGGAGGACGGGCGATGTGGCCTGCAATGCACGTGGTGGGCTCATTGATGTTTTTTGGTTATGGCTTTCTGATGCTCTTTTTTGGAAGGCGGCTTGACTGCGGCTGGAACTGTCCCTGTGTTGCCACCAGGGAGACCGTGGGTTTTGCATTCAGGCGCATGACCCCGAAAAACAGGCTGTGGTGGAGGCTCAGGTACCTCAAATATCTCTTCCTGGCATTTATGCTCATCTACCTTGCCTGGATGTTGATTGACCCGGCACACGCATACAACAAAGTAGGGCACTACTACTACACACTGCTTACTGAGAGCTATTACTTCAGTTATCTCTTCCTTCCCCTGTTCGGGAACCGGAGCTATTGTCGGATATGTTGTCCCTATGCCGCCCTGTGGGGGATATACAGCTGGATTGGCATGTATAGGATAGAGGCGGACTCAAAGCGGTGCGCCAAGTGCGGTCTCTGTGAGTCAGTCTGCGACATGGGAATACCAATCAGAGAGCTTATAGAAAAGGAAGGCCAGATCAACACAGCGGAGTGCATGGGATGCGGCAGGTGTGTAAATGTCTGCCCGAGGGGCGTGCTTGAGATAAAGAGTGCCTGGGCCCTGGTGGAGTCTGTCTTCACAAGATGTCGAAAGAAGTGCTTCTCCTGAGGATCACAGGGCCCCTCCTGATCTCTTCAGGCTATATATATCTTGCCCTGCAGCCAGACCTGAAGACCGCCGTGCCCGTCCTCATCCTGTTGACAGCAGGTCAGAGCATTGTGCTTGCAGTGCTCGTATTCCTGGCCCATCAGGGCAGGCTGAGGTTCACAGTGCCTGAGATCTGTCTGTGGGCAGCGGTCTTCAGGCTGATATTTCTGCCCGGCCCTCCAACCCTTTCGGACGATCTATACCGCTATGCCTGGGACGGGGCCACTGTCTCAGAGGGCGGCAATCCCTATCTCCTGCCGCCCTCTGCCTTTGTGGGCCATACGAGAGGGCAGATGTCAGAGATCCTCTCCAGGGTCAATCATCCACACCTTGTCACTATCTATCCACCCCTGGCCCAGTTTCTCTTTGGCATCTCCTGGAGAGTTTCGAGGAGCCTGATGGGCATAAAGGGGATGTTTATCTTGATGGACCTCCTGACCTGCCTGATGCTTGCCCGGCTTGCGCCACTGAGGGAGGCGGCCATCCTCTATGCCTGGCATCCACTGGCCGTACTCGAATGTGCCTCGTCTGGCCATCTCGAACCTGCCTGTCTCCTGTTTGTGATATTGGCCCTCTTCCTCTTAAAAAAGAGAGGCCTTCTCTCTGGCATGGCACTTGGTGCCTCAGTAATGATAAAGCTCCTTCCCCTGATATTTCTGCCCCTTTTTATCAGGAGGATGAGGAACAGGGATAGGCTCTTGTTTGTTGCTGGAGTAATCCTGACATGCGTGGTATCTCTGCCACCGTTTTGGGGGCACCTGGGAAACTTCCTCCAGACCCTTTCCATATATGCCACAAGGTGGGAATTTTCTGGCTTCCTCTATGAAATCTTGAGACCCGTTGCCGGGACGCAGTGGGCCAGGCTGTGGCTTGGGATGACCTTTCTGGGCCTTGCCGCCCTGATCTGGCGGAGTGATTTTCCCCTGGAGAGGTCTCTGTACCTCCTGTCTCTTGCCTTTATCCTGGTGACTCCTACCCTTCATCCATGGTATGCCCTCTTTTTCCTGGTCTTTCTGCCCCTCTATCCCGAACCCCTGGGGCTCGTGTTTGCATGGGCCGTCTTTCTCCCATATTATGTACTGATTGACTATGGCCTATTAGGTATCTGGAAAGAGGACTTCATGTTGACTTCTCTGGTGTTCCTGACTGCCGCTTCCGCCTTTGCCGCCGGGATGTCCAGGGACATTTAAGAAATTTACCAGACTACTTTCCTTATCGAATGTCTACTTGCTATAATCCTAAAAGTCGGATAAAGCGTACACTATAGTAACTGTTCACATTCCCCCCGGCCAGTGGTAGCCTTTTGAAGGGTTTCAGGAGCATCGCTTGATGCACAAGATCAGGGCACTCTGCCTATTAATCCGCACTGAAACCCTTCAAAATGCTACCACTGGCCGGAGACGTGGACGGTTGCAACAGGAGGGGGTGTGAACGGTTACACACTATAACTATTATTTTCGTTGTATTCGGAATACATGATTTTGGCATAAAAAAGATTAACCATGGATGAAAACACGGCTGCCAACATGCACCAGATATAGATGTAGGGTGGATAAGCGAAGCGCATCCACCAATACCGCATCCACACAATCCCGTGAAGCATGGCCTGGTGAGGCGGGTTTCTGAGTGGCCGTGGTCGTCTTTTGTAAGGGCGGTTGAGCGCGGATGGTCCCCTGCGGATTGGGGCGCCACGGAGCCATCGGGGATTGCCGGCATGGATTTGGAATGATTTTTGGAGAATGCAGGGCAATGGTGGATGCGCTTCGCTTATCCACCCTACAGATTTGTTGTATTCGGAATGCATGATTTTGGTATAAAAACCTGAAAGTCGGATAAAGCGTACACTATAACTGCTTAAATAGCCAGATAACCCATTAAAGATTTTAACTTTTTTATCATTTTTGAAACGTGTGCGTATTGCGCTAATACGCACACTACTGGAGAAGCAAGAAAAGGCCTTACTTTTCAGTAAGAAAGCTAAATTCATTAGGCTTATAGTGTACGCTTTATCCGACTTTCAGGCTATAATCTCATTGATACGCTGGGCAGGCACACCAATTTCCTTGGCTAAACGATACTGACTGAGGGTAACTGTTCACATCTTGGGAGTAAAGGATAATGACTTTATTGTTTATGAACAAAATTGAGTTCCTTGGAAGGTCTCCCATACCTCATAAGGACTCAGGTAAACAGGCTAATTTCTATTTTCGATGCCTGAC
>JALTHV010000181.1 GCA_027004315.1 Deltaproteobacteria bacterium | reverse complement strand
TAAGGAGATTGAAATGGCTGTTACCAAAGAAGATGTAATTGAATTTATTTCTAATATGACAGTACTTGATCTATCTGAGTTCATCAAGGAGCTGGAGGAGAAATTTGGTGTAAGCGCTGCAGCGCCGGTTGCAGTAGCTGCTCCTGGTGCTGCTGCCGGTGCCGAAGGTGGCGCTCCTGAAGAGGAAAAAACAGAATTTGATGTCGTCTTAGTAGAATTTGGTGCCCAGAAGATCAAGGTAATTAAGGAAGTAAGGGCGATAACGGGTCTGGGGCTAAAAGAGGCCAAAGACCTGGTCGAAGGTGCTCCCAAGCCCATTAAGGAAGGCATTCCCAAGGAGGAGGCCGAAAAAATCAAGGATCAGATCGAGAAGGTCGGTGCAAAAGTAGAAATAAAGTAATAAAAATTCCCTTGAGCCGCCTGTAGGGCCAGATCTTGCAGGCGGCCCTGTCTATCCTACAAGGTCAACCTGCCAAAAAATTACTCGAGGCATTACTCTATGACAAGGATTCAACCGTTTCACCTGAGAAAAAACTTTGGTACTGTAAAAAAAGTCATTGATATCCCATACCTGATTGAGATGCAGCGGTCTTCTTACGATAAGTTTATGCAGCGGGATGTAGCTCCGGAGGCCAGGGAGGATATAGGGCTTCAGGCAGCATTTCAAAGTGTCTTCCCGATAACGGATTTTACTGGGGCATCCTCTCTTGAATTTGTCCAATATACCATCAGTGAGCCTAAATACTCTAAGAAAGAGTGCATTTCCCGCGGCATTACTTATGAGGCCTCGGTGAAGATAGTAGCGCGGCTTCTCTCTTACGATGTAGATAAAGAGAGTGGAGTCCAGAGTATACGTGATATCAAGGAACAGCAGATCTATTTTGGCACAATTCCTCTCATGACCGAGACCGGTACCTTTATCATTAACGGTACAGAGAGAGTAGTGGTCAGCCAACTTCAGAGGTCACCCGGGGTCTTTTTTGACCACGACAAGGGGAAGACACATGCCAGTGGGAAATTGCTTTATTCCGCCAGGATTATCCCGGTACGGGGCTCCTGGATTGATCTGGAATTTGATCCCAAAGACATCTTATATATACGTATAGATCGCAGGCGAAAGTTCCCTGTAACAGTATTGTTGAGGGCTTTGGGCTACAGCACTGAAGACCTTCTGGGTATTTTCTATGATCAGGATACCTATATAATCGAGAATACCCTCCTGTATCGTAAGGTGAATGCAAAGACCATGGTAGGGCAGAAGGCCACACTGGATGTAGTGGATCCCAATACAGGTGATGTCCTTCTACGTAAAAACCGCAAGTTCTCCAGGACCATGATAAGGAAGTTTGAGGAATTGGGTGTCTCCAGGGTGCCTGTTGAAGAAGAGGATGTCATCGGACAGATTATAGCCCACGATACAGTAGATCCTGAGACAGGAGAGGTATTAATTTCCGGGAACTCTTCTATCACTAAAGAGGATATGGAACTCTTGAGGGAGAAGGCTATCCCAGAGATACAGACTCTATTCATTGATGGCGTGAGAGTGAGTTCCTCTATAAGGGATACATTGCTCCTGGACAAGACGCGGACTCAGGAAGAGGCCGTTATAGATATATATCGCAGGCTTCGTCCCAGCAGTCCTCTGATAGCTGAGGTGGCCGAAAAATTCTTTAATTCCCTGTTTTTTAATCCCAGTACCTATGACCTTTCAGAAGTAGGCCGCTATAAGATCAATCAGAGGCTGGGTCTGGATACGCCTCTTTCCATGAAGGTCCTTACCTCTGAGGACATACTAAAGACCGTGAAGGAATTGGTCCGTTTAAAGGATCAGCAGGGGCAGGTAGACGATATAGATCATTTGGGCAACCGTCGAGTCAGGTCAGTTGGTGAGCTTATAGAGAATCAGTACAGGATAGGCCTGGTACGGATGGAACGGTCCATCAAGGAGAGGATGACGCTCCAGGAAATTGAGACATTAATGCCTAACGACTTGATTAACCCAAAGCCTGTAAGTTCTGTATTGAAGGAATTCTTTGGCTCCAGTCAGCTTTCACAGTTTATGGATCAGACCAATGCACTATCTGAAATTACCCATAAGCGCAGGTTATCTGCCCTTGGACCAGGTGGTCTGTCCAGGGAGAGGGCCGGTTTTGAGGTGCGGGATGTACATCCTACCCATTATGGCAGGATATGCCCTATTGAGACACCTGAAGGTCCAAATATCGGATTGATAGTCTCTCTGAGTACCTTTGCTACTGTAAACAAGTATGGTTTTATCGAGACCCCCTATCGTATAGTCAGGGATCGGAGGGTCACAGGGGAAGTAAGGTATATGACCGCTACTGAAGAGGAGAAAGAGACTATTGCACAGGCAAAGATCGATTTAGATGAAAAGGGCTATATAGTTGATGATACCATTGGGGCCAGGAGAGCAGGTGAGTTTGTCATCGTCCCAGCAGAAGAGATTACTGCCATAGATGTGGCACCCAATCAACTGGTTAGTGTCTCGGCGAGTCTTATACCATTCTTGGAAAATGATGATGCGAATAGGGCCTTAATGGGTTCTAACATGCAACGTCAGTCAGTCCCCCTATTGGTTTCGGAGGCACCACTTGTAGGTACTGGTATGGAGAGGACCGTGGCTATAGACTCTGGAGTGGCTGTAGTAGCGAAGAGGGATGGATGGGTAGAAGACGTCGATGCAACGCGCCTGGTAGTGGGCTACGATGAGGATGAGGCCCAGAATCTGCCTCTAGAAGTCAAGACCTATAAGCTCACTAAATACCGGAAGTCCAATCAGACTACTATACTCAATCAAAAACCCTTAGTCTTCCCTGGTCAGAGGATTAAGAAAGGAGAGGTCCTGGTAGACGGTGCTTCTACCAGTCAAGGAGAGCTGGCTCTGGGCAAGAATGTTGTGGTGGCCTTTATGCCTTGGAGAGGCTACAATTTTGAAGATGCAGTAATCATAAGTGAACGTCTGGTCAAAGAAGATATCTTTACCTCGGTGCATGTAGAGGAATTTGAGATAGAGGCCAGGGACACAAAACTGGGTAGAGAGGAGATAACCCGGGATATACCCAATATGGGGGAAGAGGCCCTAAAGGACCTGGATGATAGTGGCATTATACGTATAGGGGCCGAGGTCAAGGCAGGAGATATATTGGTAGGTAAGGTCACACCCAAAGGAGAGACCCAGCTTACTCCTGAGGAAAAACTCCTCCGGGCCATCTTTGGTGAGAAGGCAGGAGATGTAAAGGATACCTCTCTCAAGGTACCTCCAGGATGTCAGGGTGTAGTGGTAGATGCCAGGGTCTTTTGCCGCAAAGGTGTGGAAAAAGACAAGCGGACCCAGGCCATCGAGGACCTTGAGGTAGCACGTATACTTAAGGACCAGGGAGACGAGATCAGTGTAATCCGTCGGAGTGTCCTTAAAAAATTGGGAAGTTATCTGAATGGACAGAAGGCATCGGTCTCTATAAAAGATAGCAGAGGCAATGTCCTGTTGGCGGCCGGTCAGCTTATCACCGACGAGATACTCCAGAAGATACCTACTCATCGTCTGAGAGACCTTATGCTGGAGGGGCATAAGAAGTTGGTCCCTGCAGTGACTGACCTGTTGTCCTGGTATGAGACGGAGGTTGAACGTATAACTAACTACTTTGAAGGCAGAATTGAACGTCTCAAGAAAGGGGATGAGCTTCCGCCCGGGGTAATCAAGATGGTCAGGGTCTGTGTGGCAATGAAGAGAAAACTCTCTGTAGGCGATAAGATGGCGGGTCGCCACGGGAATAAAGGGGTAGTTTCTACAATTGTGCCTATAGAGGATATGCCATATTTTGAAGACGGGACCCCGGTTGACGTGATCCTGAATCCCTTGGGAGTTCCTTCGCGGATGAATGTAGGCCAGCTCTTGGAGACTCACTTGGGTTGGGCTGCAAAAAATTTTGGGGTGCAACTTGCAGCCCTTGCAAGGGACTATCAGATTGACATGGTCAGGAAAAAGATGGCCAGCATTTATTCGAGAGAGGAAGTGGATGCGCTGATAGGCGATATGGATGATGCACAGATAAGGGATCTTGCTATCAGTCTTGAGAAGGGCGTACCAGTTGCCACTCCAGTATTTGACGGGGTAAAAGAGGGCCAGATCCGTAAGCTCCTAGTGGATTCAGGACAATCGGAACTTGGCGAGGCGATCCTCTACGATGGTTATACAGGAGAAGCCTTTTCTCAGCCAGTCACAGTCGGGGTCATGTATATAATTAAGCTCCACCACCTGGTAGATGACAAGATACATGCCAGGTCTACAGGTCCGTATTCCCTGGTTACACAGCAACCACTTGGAGGTAAGGCCCAATTTGGAGGGCAGCGTCTGGGTGAAATGGAGGTGTGGGCCATGGAGGCCTATGGTGCAGCCTACTCGCTACAGGAATTTTTGACAGTCAAGTCCGACGATGTGGCAGGGAGGTCCAGGATGTATGAAAAGATCGTAAAGGGTAATAATTTCCTCGAGGCAGGTCTTCCTGAGTCCTTCAATGTCCTGGTGAAGGAGCTTCAGGGCCTGTGTATGGATATAGAGCTATTAGAATAAGGTATTATTATTGGGGGTTATTGCATGAATGATCTTCTTTCTCTTTCTACAACGCCTAAAGATCCTTTAAGTTTCAAGGCAGTCAGGATCTCTCTGGCCTCTCCGGAAAAAATCCTTGAAAGGTCTCATGGAGAGGTAAAACAGCCAGAGACCATTAATTACAGGACCTTTAAGCCGGAGCGAGATGGCCTTTTTTGCGCCAAAATTTTTGGCCCAATAAAGGATTATGAGTGCCTGTGTGGGAAGTATAAACGCATGAAGCACCGGGGTATTGTATGCGAAAAATGTGGGGTTGAAGTCATCCAGTCAAAGGTCAGGCGTGAGCGGATGGCGCATATATCTCTGGCAGCTCCGGTAGCCCATATATGGTTTTTAAAGAGTCTCCCCAGCAAAATTGGGGCACTGTTGGATTTGAGCCTAAAGGAACTCGAGAGGGTCCTGTACTTTGAATCACATATAGTGATCAGGTCGGAGATGACTGAGATCCCTATAGGTAGCCTTATGTCCGATGAGGCCTACAATAAAAATCTGGAACAGTTTGGTGACAAATTTGAGGCAGGCATAGGGGCAGAGGCAATTCATTATCTCTTAAAGAGCATTGATCTGGATGTCCTGTCCAGAGATCTGCGGGAGGATATGCTGAAGACCCGTTCAGAGGCCAAGAGAAAGAAACTTGGGAAACGCCTCAGGGTGGTGGAGGCCTTTCGGGATTCAGGGAACAGGCCTGAATGGATGATTTTGAGTGTTGTCCCAGTCCTCCCACCGGATCTGCGACCCTTGGTTCCATTGGACGGAGGGCGATTTGCCACATCAGACCTCAATGACCTCTATCGCAGGGTCATCAATCGGAATAATCGGCTCAGGAAACTCAAGGACCTGGATGCCCCGGACATCATCATTCGCAATGAGAAGAGGATGCTCCAGGAGGCAGTAGATGTCCTCTTTGACAATGGTCGCAGGGGCAGGGTAGTTACAGGCCCAAATAAGCGTCCCTTGAAGTCTCTGTCAGATATGCTGAAGGGCAAACAGGGTCGATTTCGCCAGAATCTCCTTGGAAAGAGGGTCGATTACTCAGGCCGTTCGGTTATTGTGGTGGGCCCGAAACTCAGACTTCACCAGTGTGGTCTGCCGAAACGGATGGCGATCGAGCTCTTTAAACCCTTTATCTATAATAAACTTGAAGATAAGGGATTTGTCACCACAATAAAGAGTGCAAAAAAGATGGTAGAAAAGGAGCTCCCGGAGGTATGGGATGCCCTTGATGAGGTAGTAAAGGAGCATCCTATCCTCTTAAACCGCGCTCCTACCTTGCATCGTCTGGGGATCCAGGCCTTTGAGCCTGTACTTATTGAGGGTAAGGCCATACAGCTACATCCCTTGGTATGCGTTGGGTATAATGCCGACTTCGATGGCGATCAGATGGCAGTCCATGTCCCTCTGTCAGTAGAGGCACAGACAGAGGCCAGGGTGCTGATGATGTCCACCAACAACATGCGTTCTCCGGCCCACGGAGACCCTATCATTATGGCCACTCAGGACATAGTCCTTGGTATATATTACATGACCAGGGAGAGGCCCTTTGCCAAGGGTGAGGGCAAGCTGTTTGCGTCTGAAGAAGAGGTATTGCATGCCTGGGAGGCAGGTGTAGCCCATCTCCAGGCCAAAATAAAGGTAAGGTTGAGAGGTGAACGGGTTGAGACCACTGTAGGTCGGGTAATACTCTCAGAGATCCTGCCTGATGAGGTCCCCTTTTCTAGTATTAATAAGATTATGCGTAAGAAAGACATTGCCAGGCTTATTGATGAGAGCTACCGCCTGGCCGGGGCCAAAAAGACAGTGATCCTGGTAGACCACCTCAAGAATATGGGATATCACTTTGCTACACTTTCTGGGATCTCCATTGGCATAAACCACATGATGATACCTACCAATAAGGAGGATATCCTCAGCGAGGCCCAGGGGGAGGTGTCAGAGGTCAAGCGTCAGTATTCTGAGGGCCTGATTACTGGTGGTGAGCAGTATAACAAGGTGGTTGATATCTGGACCAGGGCTACTGAGGAGGTGGCAGAACAGATGATGGAGGGTATCTCAGTAGAGTACCATCGTACTCCTGCAGGAAAGGTGGAGGCCAGCCCCAGTTTCAACCCCATTTTTGTTATGGCTGACTCTGGTGCCAGGGGCAGCAAGGACCAGATCAGGCAACTGGCAGGTATGCGCGGTCTCATGGCCAAGCCATCGGGTGAGATCATTGAGACACCCATCCAGGCAAATTTCCGTGAGGGCCTGAGTGTATTGGAGTATTTTATATCTACCCATGGGGCCAGGAAGGGCCTGGCTGATACAGCCCTTAAGACCGCTAATGCCGGCTATCTTACCCGTCGCCTCGTTGACGTGGCTCAGGATGCAACTATTACAGAGGATGACTGTGGGACTATCGATGGCATAGAGATGGGGCACCTCATGGAAGGTGGTGAGATTATCCAGCGCCTGGGTGAACGTATCCTTGGACGGGTGGCCTTATCGGATATAAAAGATCCAGTAACAGGAGAGGTCCTTGTTAAGGCAGGTGAAGAGATTAATGAGGAGGGAGTCGCCAAGATAGAGAAGGCAGGTATCTCCAAGGTAGAAATCCGGTCAGTGCTTACATGTAGATCTCCTCATGGTGTCTGTGCCAAGTGCTATGGAAGGGACCTGGCCCGTGGCAACTTAGTTACTATGGGGGAAACTATTGGCATAATAGCGGCAGAATCTATTGGTGAGCCAGGCACACAGCTTACCATGCGGACTTTTCATATTGGTGGTACTGCAAGTGGTAAGGTAGAGCAGGCCGAAATCCGGTCCAGGGGGATCGGTAGAGTGCGGTTTGAGAAGCTAAATGCCGTGCGTAACCCCGCTGGCCGGCAGGTGGTGTTAAACCGGAATGGCGAGATAGTGATTGTAGGTAGAGATGGACGTGATATGGAACGTTTCCCAGTAATATATGGGGCCGAACTGATGGTAGAGGAGGGCCAGGAGGTAGAAGCCGGCCAGAAGCTGGCCCAATGGGATCCATTTACCATCCCGATCCTTACAGAGGTCTCAGGAATAGTCAAATTTGGAGACCTCATAGAGGGCGCTACTGTACAAGAGAAGGTGGATCCTGTCACTGGGAAATCGAGTAGGGTGGTGATACAGCACCGGGCAGCAGACTACCGGCCCAGGATCTCCATAAAAGACGGAAGGGGACGTACCTTAAAGCTTGGGGAAGGCAGGGGTGAGGCCCGCTATCTGCTCCCGGTCTGGGCCATCATTACTGTCAATGAGGGAGATAGGGTGGAGGCAGGAGAACCTCTGGCCAAGATCCCCAGAGAGACCACCAAGACCAAGGACATTACAGGGGGTCTTCCGAGGGTCGCTGAACTCTTTGAGGTGAGGAAGCCCAAGGAATACGCTATCATTACAGAGATTGACGGAGAAGTCTCCTTTGGCAAAGATATCAAAAGTAAGAGGCGGATCATAATCACTCCGGAGTATGGTGACCCAAAAGAGTACTTAGTCCCCAGGGACAAGCACATAAATGTCCATGAAGGGGATTATGTCCGGGCCGGTGAGCCGTTAATGGATGGAGTCATTGATCCTCATGATTACTTGAGAGTGAAAGGCATAAAGGACCTTGCCCGGTATATGGTGGATGAGATTCAGGAGGTATACAGGCTTCAGGGAGTCAAGATTAATGACAAACACATCGAGGCAATAGTGCGGCAGATGCTGCGCAAGGTAAAGATTACTGCCGTTGGAGATAGCACCTTTATGCTAGGAGAGCAGGTAGAGCGTCGCCACTTTGAGGAGGAAAATGAGAGGATGCTGGCAGAGGGAGGCGAGCCTGCTACGGCTGAGCCCATGCTCCTTGGTATTACCAGGGCATCTCTGTCTACAGACAGCTTTATATCAGCGGCATCCTTTCAGGAGACTACCAAGGTCCTGACTGAGGCCTCTATAGAGGGCAAGGTAGACTACCTAAGGGGTCTGAAAGAGAATGTGATTATGGGCCGGCTCATACCGGCCGGCACTGGCAGGATATTCTATGAAGAGAAGGAACGCAGGCGAGCCGCAGTGGTTTGACGGCAGCCTTTGTCTCTTTATTTTTCGTATCCTGGCAAGGTGACCGTAGCACAGGTGCCAGTATCACATGAGTGAGTCTGCATGGTGGCATGGGATCGGGGATCATTTCTGCTCGGGCCTTCATTTACAGATATATTGCCAGCGCTCATGAGTTTGCTGACTTCCGGGCTTTGACATTTAGGGCAGCGGATGGAGTCCATTTCTTCCTTGCTCATGACAAGGAGTTCAAAGGTATAGTTGCAATTTAGGCACTTAAATTCATGAATAGGCATATTGCCATCCTCCATTTAGATACAATTTTGAATTCTAAATTTTTCAATTTAGGATCAGGATAGACAGAACTATACAAAATTTGGAGCAGGTTTCAATAAGATCAGTCATTTTTGATGTCCTCGCAAAAGTCTTTTTTTCACGCAAAGGCGCAAAGCTCGCAAAGGCAATCTATTGTCATTAAAAGAATTTGCGCCTTGGCGACTTTGCGTGATATTTTTTACGAAGCCATCAATTTTGAATTCTAAATTTTTAATTTTGTATTGAAAGAGATAAATCAGTGGATCTATCTGCATTTGTGGCTAAAATGAAAGAGGGCCTACAGGGCGACGCAGGCATGATCCTGATCCATGATGGCATTGTGCGGAATTTCAGCAGCGGAGGAAGTCCAGTAGCATCTATAGAGGTCAGAGTGGACTGGGAGAGGTTGTCTCAGATACTGACTGATGCGCGGGGACTCCCAGGGATTAAGGGAGTAGAGGCCGAAATACGTGAGGGGAGGCTCTCTGTAGGAGAAGATATCATGTTCCTTGGGGTGGCTGGAGATACCAGGGAGAATGTCATTAGTACCTTGGCATCTACCCTGGATAGGATCAAAAAAGAGGTTACCAGTAAAGAGGAGTTCAGCAGTTGAAGGGTAACTGTTCACATCCCCCCGGCCGGGGACGTGGACGGTTGCAACAGGAGGAGGGGGTGGATGGTTACGTTGAAGGCCTTGGAAGCAGATGATCTTCGGCCCCAGGTGATAGAGATATGCAGGCGACTCTATGACAGGGGCCTGATTGTCGC
>JALTHV010000180.1 GCA_027004315.1 Deltaproteobacteria bacterium | reverse complement strand
ACCCTGAAAAAAGGCTACCGCTGGCCGGAGACGTGAACAGTTACTGCGCTACGGAGCCGGGGTTTCCAATGCTGCAAAAACCAAGAAAACTACAGGGCTAACGCAAATCGTTTCCAAAAGAAGCACCCTGTGATCGGTTACCAAAAAGAAGCCTCCACTTATTGAGAAGTTACATAATCACAAATCATACACTGAAGCGGAGCTAACTCAATAGTCATAAAAAATTAAGGTGAAAATAGCCTTTCCCAGGCCCGGTCAAGCAGGTCTCCAGGGGGAAGAGAGGCATCGATACGGACCACAAAGGGGTCAGTAAGGCCGTCGAAGATCTTTTTTACCTTTTTGAGATATGCAAGCTGTTCGAATCTGTCAGGGGTCTCACAACGTCCTTCCCTAATGCGCTTCAATGCCATCTCAGGGTCAAGCTCCAGCAGGAACACCAGATCAGGCCTGGGGGCAAAGGCCTCATTTTTTCCCCTGATGACCTCTGGATCAAGGCCTCTGGCCCCCTGATATGCCATGGTAGAAAAGTAGTAGCGATCGCAGACTACGATCTTTCCCTGTTGGAGAGACGGATGGATGACTTTATCTATATGTTCTCGTCTATCTCTGATAAAGAGTTCCAACTCCTCTTTTGGGGTCAGCCGCACAGGCGCCGAGAGACTCAGACGCAGCTGCTTTCCCCAGGGGCCGTCCGTGGGTTCAAATGTGAGGACAGTGGGAAGGCCCTTATCTACGAGGCGGAGATAGATGTTGCGGGCCAGCGTGCTCTTTCCGGCACCGTCGATGCCCTCTATTACCACTAGGTATCCACGTCGCTTCTGCCCAGATGCCTTTACCACTTCTTCTTGGCCTTTTTCTCAGGGATATGCTTCATTGGGTGCCTCTTGAGTAGCACATAGGTGACGCCTGCACCACCGTCCCAGATAGGTGCGCTGCTGAAGGACAGGACAAAGCGTCTGTAAGACCCCCTGATAAGCCATCTTGTTATCGTTTCCTTGAGGACAGGTCTCCCCGGAGAGGACAGTCCTCTTCCGTGGATGAGGGCAATGCATCTCTTTCCCTCTGCAAGGGCCTGGGCAAAGAAAGATTCGCAGGCTGTGAGGGCCTCGACTGAATCCATTCCATGCAGTTCACAATAGGCCTGGACTGCAAAGTCCCCATGGTGAAGCCTCTTGGCAAGTCTGGGATTATTGCTGCCCCTCCAGGTCCACTCCACATATTCAGGAGTATTGTGTACAGGAATAGGCCTCCTGCCTTCTATGATGGCCTTGAGTTCCTTGAGTACCAAGGCCTGTTCATCCTCATGTGAGGAGACTGGCCTCTTTTTTGGAGGAGGACCTGGGGCCTTGTTGATCTTGGCTGAATCCAGGGGGATTACACCTCTCATGGCCTGAAGGAAGAGTCTTTCTTCCTGATGTCCCTGTGTCCCTTTTCCGGATGAGGGCCTTGAGCTGTCATGCCCGGGTACACCATCTTTATCTAAGGGAGTGCACCTTTTTAGCTCTGATAGCATCTGCTGCAGGTTTGAAAATGGCTGGCTCATCAAGGGCTTCATACTGTAACTCACATGGAGGCTTAAAGCTCAACGGTCTGATGGTTTTAAGCCCTAGGTTTTTATCTTCTATCTTTCAGCTTTGAGCTCTATGCAGAGTTCCACTCTTTTTGCACCTTCAGTGGAATGCAGAGACCTGATAAAGCCGAGGACTGTACCCTCAAGTGACCTGCGGACAAACTTCTTTAGAGAGATCTCCTGGCCGTTTACGAATAGAGAGACGTCATCTCCTCTATCCTTTAAAAAGCTGGTCTCTATAAAGTCTGTAAGCCCTGTGACTTGATCTGTTTTAAAGACCCTATCAAAAGATATATCATAATCTGATACCACAGCCATTACGTCAGGGACTCTGCCAAGGAGAGGTTCTTTAGAGACAGCGGCCCGTGTGACCTCGATCTTTGGGATCCCAGAGACGTGTTTGAAGCCTTCACAGATCACCAGATCCGCATCAGGGAATAGACGAAATGCCAAGTGCCTCAGTTGCTCTCTGGGGTTTCCCTGGAACAGGATCAGCTCATCAGGGCAGGCCAGTGCCACGGATTCTATACCGTCTCTTCTGTATAGGTACGAGTCTGAACCAGGTGAGTCGAGGTCCAGTCCTGTATGCTCGGTCGATTTAATTATCGCTATGTTATATCCCCTGTCACGTAATGACTGTGCTACTTTTCTGATTACAGAGGTCTTGCCAGAGTTGTGCCAGCCAATGAATGTCAAAATCGGTACCATGTCAGGTCCTGCCTTTATCTTTCAATTATACCCGGTCACAGGGTAACTCCAATCTCCTGCCAAGACTCCCAGAAGGATGGAAACGACTTCTGGACACAGTCAGGATCCCTGATCTTGATCCCAGGGACCCTCAGCCCAGTGACTGCAAAGGCCATGGCCATCCTGTGATCTCTGTAGGTGTCTATCACGGTCCCATGCATGTCCTGTGTCCCCTTTATTACCAATCCATCTTCCAGTTCCTCTACTGAGGCACCTGTCTTGGAGAGTTCCTGTGCCAGTGCCTTCAGCCTGTCTGTCTCTTTTATCCTCAGGTGGGCCACGTTTCTGATGACACTGGTCCCATTGGCAAAGGCAGCTACCACTGCGAGGCTCGGGACCAGATCAGGCCACTTTCCCATGTCTATATCTATGGCCTTGAGCATGTCCCAGGGAGGTCCCTGGACCGTGATTCCTGCTGGTCCCTTTTCTACAGAGCAACCCATAGTGGCAAGGATGTCTGCAAATACGGCATCTCCCTGGAGAGAATCTGAAGGGATGTTTTCTACTGTTATCCTGCCACCTGTCACCGCTGCTGCTGCCCAGAAATAGGAGGCGCTGGATGCATCTCCTTCTATGGGATATTCTCTGGCCCTGTAGGTCTCTTGAGGTACAAGAAAAGAGCCCCCTTCTTCCCGCACCTCTATCCCGAATGCGGCCATCACGGCCAGGGTCAGGTCCACATATGGCCTGGAGACCAGGGGGCCATCCAGCCTGATCCGGGCCAGATCCCTCGTATAGGGTCCTACAAGTAACATGGAGGATAGATATTGGCTGCTCTTTGAGGCAGAGAGCAGGGCCTCTCCGCCATCAAGCCCATGGGCATCTATCTCTACCGGTGGACAGCCGTTTCCCTCTATGCTCCTTGCCCCGGCTCCCCATGCCTCCAGGGCCTTGAGCAAGGGGGCTATCGGTCTTTCGGACATCCTCCTGGTCCCTGTGAGTCTGTACGTGCCTTGGCCCAGGCAGACCAGAGAGGTGACAAAACGTATCCCTGTACCGTTATTGCCGAGATAGAGTGCCTGACTCGTGGGCAGGATCCTTCCACCTTGGCCCCCTACTGTCCAGTCTGGGCCTCTATCCTGGATAGGAATACCCAGTAATCTGAGGCTATTCCTCAGGAGTAGTGTGTCCTCACTGTCTAGCGGACCTTCCAGCTCGCTTTCTCCATCGGCCAGGGAGGCGATCACCAAGACCCGCTGTGTGATGCTCTTTGAGCCTGGCACCCTCACCCTGGCCCTCAAATTGGTCTTGGGCTGCAATATCTCTATGACCTTGTCGTAACCGTTCACACACCCCTCCTGTTGCAACCGTCCACGTCTCCGGCCAGCAGTAGCATTTTGAAGGGGTTCAGTGCGGATTAATAGGCAGAGTGCCTGATTTTGTGCATCAAGCGATGCTCCTGAAACCCTTCAAAATGCTACTGCTGGCCGGGGGGGATGTGAACAGTTACACCTTGTCCCTTGAAAGAAGGACCATCTTCACACACCAATGGATTCATGGAGGGCCTGTTCCATGACCTCAACAGGCGCAGTCTCCCCGGTCCAGAGCTCGAACTGTGTCACTCCCTGGTAAAGCAGCATCTTTATGCCCCTTACTATCTTGCAACCGGCCTCTGAGGCCTCCCTGAGCAGACGCGTCTCACTGGGAGAATAGACGATGTCCATTACCACCTGAAAGCGCGGGAGGAGCTCAGGAGAAATCGGGGTCTCATTGACATTCGGGGTCATCCCAACCGATGTGGTGTTTATCAGGATTGAGGCCTCTACCTCTGAAATCCCATCCAGACCTGACCAGGAGGCATTGCAGACCTCTGCAAGGGCCCTTGCCCTCTCTGCGGTCCGGTTTGCAATGTGGATTTTTCTTACCCCCATATCCATCAGGCCTATACACACGGCCCTTGATGCCCCACCGGCCCCCAGGACCAGGACGTCTTTCCCTCCGAGGTCAGTGACCTCCTGAAGGGCACGGACGGCACCCATCCAGTCCGTGTTGGTGCCGACTAACCGGCCATCTCTGTTCACTATGGTATTCACTGCCCCAATCCGCCTGGCCACTGGATCTGTCTCATCCAACAGTTCCACTATGGTCTCCTTGTGGGGTATGGTGACAGAGAGCCCCTTGATGCCCAGGGCCCTTATGCCTCCTGTTGCCATCGGAAGGTCAGTTACATCAAAGGCCAGATAGGCCGCATTTTTCCCAATGGCCCTGAAGGCGGCGTTGTGTATGGCAGGGCTGAGGCTGTGCCCTACCGGGTGACCTATGATCCCATAGAGGGCAGTATGTGCATCAGGATAGCAGATCATACGTTTTTCCTGTTCTGTGTCTTGACCCAGTTCAGCAGACTGCCTGAGGCCAGTATCAGTCGGTCTCTTTCAGACAGCTCCATCCGGGCCTGTATTGTCTTGCCACCTTTTATATCTACTTCCACTGTCTCTGACCCGTTCAGCATTGCAGCCCTCAGGCCGGGGATAGTAACAGTGTCTCCCTGTCTGATCCGGTCAAAGTCGTCCGGATCTATAAATGTAATGGGCACAATGCCAAAATTTATGAGGTTTGCCTTGTGGATCCTGGCAAAGCTCTTTACTAATTTGGCCCGTACTCCCAGGTACCTTGGCGCCAGGGCGGCATGTTCCCTGGAGGAGCCCTGGCCGTAATTTTCCCCTCCGACTATGATTGCGCTATCTGTCTCTCTGGCCCTTGAGGAGAACCCCGGATCAATGGCCGAAAAGGCATACTCACTGATGGCAGGTACATTGCTCCTGAGCGGAAGTATCTTGCTGCCGGCCGGCATTATGTGGTCAGTGGTGATGTTATCTCCCACCTTGAGGAGCACCTTGGCCTCCAGGTCTTCTGGAAGGGGGTCAAACTCTGGGAGGGGTTTTATGTTTGGGCCACGGATTATCATCACGTCCGATCTGTCATCCCTGGGAGGGATTATCCCATTGTCATTGATCAGGTAGACCTCAGGAAGCGATATCTCAGGGGCCTCTCCAAGGTCCCTTGGATCAGTAATCACCCCTCTTATTGCAGATGCCACAGCGGTCTCCGGACTGCACAGATATACCTGGTCGTCTTTTGTGCCGCTCCTTCCAGGAAAGTTGCGGGTAAAGGTCCTGAGGGAGATGGTACCTGTGGCCGGTGCCTGCCCCATGCCTATACACCCGAGGCAGCCACACTGCTGTATCCTGGCACCTGCATGGATCAATTTGCGCAATACCCCTGCCATGTCGGCATTTTCAAGGACCTGTCCGCTCCCTGGATTTATTTCAAGGTCCACAGATGGGTCTATTCCCCTGGACTCCAGGGCACTGGCAGCTATAGATATGTCCCTGTATGAGGAATTGGCACAGGAACCTATTATGACCTGAGATACCGGCCGGCCGGCCACTCCCCGTACAGGTACCACGTTGTCCGGAGATGAAGGGCAGGCTATCATGGGTTCGAGTGAAGAGAGATCCATGTCGATTGTCTCGTGATATCGGGCATCCGGGTCTGCCTCAAGGCCTTGCCATACCCCTTCTCTCTTTTGACTGCAGAGAAATTCCCTGGTCTTTCCATCTGAAGGAAAGACTGTGCTGGTGGCCCCCAGTTCGGTCCCAAGGTTTGCTATGGTGGCCCTGTCAGTCACAGAGAGCCTGGCAACACCGGGCCCAAAGTACTCGATGACCTTTCCGACACCACCCTTTACAGTCATCTGACGGAGTATCTCCAGGATGATGTCCCTTGCCGAGACCCATGGGCCGAGCTCTCCAGTCAAATGGATGCCCACTATCTGTGGTACTGTCAAATAAAAGGGCTGCCCGGCCATGGCCATGGCCACATCGAGACCCCCAGCCCCTATGGCGAGCATCCCGCAACCACCTGCCGTCGGGGTATGGCTGTCTGAGCCCAGGAGTGTCTTTCCAGGGGCGGCAAATCGCTCAAGATGTACCTGATGGCATATGCCATTTCCAGGCCGAGAAAAATGGATTCCGTGGCGTGCTGCAAAGGACTGGAGGAACCTGTGGTCGTCTGCATTCCGGAAGTCTGACTGCAGGAGGTTGTGGTCCACATAACTTACCGAGAGTTCTGTCTTGACCCCAGGTATGCCCATGGCCTCAAATTCCAGACAGGCCATGGTGCCCGTGGCATCTTGAGTAAGGGTCTGATCAATCTGGATGGCTATTTGGCTCCCAGAGACCATTTCACCCCTTATTAGGTGTGAATTTAGAATCTTTTCAGTTGCTGTTAGGCCCATTGATTGCTCCTGATATCTTATTAATTTAAAGATAACCTGCTAAGTTACATAATAGATGTTATAGGTTAAGTAACCACCTTAACTCCTCAATAAATCCTGGCAATTTCGATGTAACCGATCACAGGGTACTTCTTTTCCCAACATACTCTCGCTCCTTGTTTTCTGAGGCCTTTGCAGCATGGGACCCTGTCCTCTCCCGCAGGGGAGAGGGTTTGAGTGAGGGGGAACATTCTCATGCCCATGGGCGACGAATATCTGGTTATGAATCTTTGAGATAAATAATGTATTATAAAAGAGATGGTCTGTGGTAGCAACCTTGACACAGGGTCAATAAGGCTGATAAAAGTGATATAGGGTAATTGTCCCCGGCCAGTGGTGGCCTTTTGAAGGGTTTCAGTGCGGATTAATAGCAGAGTGCCTGATCTTGTGCATCAAGCGATGCTCCTGAAACCCTTCAAAATGCCACCACTGGCCGGGAGGGGAATGTGAACAGTTACGATATAAGTAATAGATAGAAGGATAATTGTAACTTTTCAGTAAGCCAGGATAAGATATCTGGATTCCGGCTTTCGCCGGAAGGGATTAGGTGCTGTGATTAATAGCACGTTATCTTTACATAGAAAGTAATCAAAAGGAGGAATTTAAATGGTAGAGGTCAAAAAGATCCTGTTTCCTGTAGATTTTTTCGAAAACTCAGATAAGATCTTGCCTTATGTAAAATTAATGGCCGAAAAGCTAGGGGCAAAGATAGAACTCCTTCATGTGGTGAGGGGATCAGGAGAGTATGCTGGTTTTGAACTAGGTGTCGCCTGGTATTCCAACCTCAAGAAAGATCTTATGGGCGGCGCCGAAAAGGCAATGAACCGCTTCGTGGATGAACATATGTCTGATATAGAGGATGTGAAGACAAGTGTGGAAGTGGGTGATACGGTAGAAGAGATTCTGAATTATGCCAATAAAAACGGAATAGATATGATCATAATGGGGACCCATGGGAGAAAAGGGCTGGAACAGATCATGTTTGGCAGTGTGGCAAGTGGCGTGGTCAGAGGTGCCAGTTGCCCGGTCCTTACTGTCAATCCGTATAAGGTAACTACATAATTTACTGTAAAAATAAAATTCACCGCTCGTTCGTAAGGAACAAATACAGACGAGCGGTAACCGTTCACATTTCCCCCGGCTACCGCTGGCCGGTGACGTGAACGGTTACTACGAGCGGGTGGCGGATCTTTCCAAAGGATTTTCTTGGACGAGAATTCAACAGATTTTCCTATAACTGTCATTACCTCCCATCTCAATGCGGATTTTGATGCGCTTGCCTCTTCTTTGGTTGCCAGTAAGCTCTATCCTGGGGCACAGATCGTGCTGCCCGGCTCTCAAGGGAGGGATCTGCGTGACTTTCTCCTGCGATCAGGCCATTACTTTATAGATGTAAAACGCCTGAAAGATATAGATCTTGATCAGGTCAGACTTCTGGTGGTGGTAGATACCAACCAGAGGAGCCGTCTTGGCAAGTTGGCTTCTCTCCTGGAGAGGCCTGATGTCGAGGTCCATCTCTATGATCACCATCCTCCTCTTTCCTCTGGAGGCATAAGGGCCACCAAGACCTTTTTTAGGCCTGTAGGTGCAAACACAACCCTCATGATCCGGCTCCTTAGAGAGAAGGGAATGGATATAAGTCCTGAGGAGGCCACTTTTCTGGCCCTGGGTATATATGAGGACACAGGCTCCTTTACCTTTAGCTCTACTGCTCCCGAGGACCTGGAGGCGGCTGCTTGGCTGCTTCAGAAGGGGGCAGATCTCAAGGCGATCTCTGAGCTGCTTGAACACAGATTTACCCCTGAGCACGTAGAGCTTTTAAATGACCTTTTGAATACCGCTGTTACCTATACCCTGGCTGGTATCCCTGTCACTCTGGCAAAGACTTCGTCGCCAGTCTATGTGGAAGACTTTGCTGTCCTGGTCCATGAGATCATGGATATGGAGAAACTCTCTGTGTTTTTTGCCATAGCCTTTATGGGGGCCCAGATATTGATAGTAGGTCGCAGCCGGGATGAGAGGGTCAATGTTGGAAAGGTGCTAAAGGCGATCGGTGGAGGAGGCCACCCCATGGCTGCCTCTGCTAGCCTAAAGGGCCTGACTCTGGCTGAGGCCGAAGAGCGCCTTGTATCAGAACTTCACAGACAACTGGGAACGGAACCCAGAGTGAAAGATATAATGTCATATCCAGTACTCTCGGTCCTGCCTGATACCCCCATTTCCCAGGTCAATGATAAGTTGACGCGCTACGGCATTACCGTGCTCCCCATAGTCTATGAAGGCAGGGTCCTGGGCCTTATTTCCCGTAGGACGGTGGAAAAGGCGATATATCATGGCCTCGCTGACCTGATGGTACGTGAATATATGACCACGGACTTTGAGGTAATCTCTCCAGAGGATACCTTCGCTAAGGTCCAGGAAGTCATAGTCAATCACCGTCAGCGTTTTGTCCCTGTAGTAGATAGCGGGCAGATAAAGGGGGTAATCACCAGGACGGATCTCCTCCAGATACTGACTGGAGATGCCACAAGACGACCTGAGGCCTTGCTTTCGGGAAGGGAACAGCGTAAGAATGTCGTCTCTTTGCTGAGAGAGAGGCTCTCATCCCGCATACTCGATCTATTGTTGAATGCAGGAAAAGTGGCAGAGGATCAGGGTTTCCATATCTATGTTGTGGGAGGCTTTGTAAGAGATCTGCTATTGAGAAGGCCTAATCTGGATGTGGATCTGGTGGTTGAAGGGGATGGAATCGTCTTTGCCAATGCCTTTGCCAGCCGTTTTGGGGCAAGGGTACGTGTCCACCAGAAGTTCGGGACTGCAGTCATGATTTTCCATGATGGTCTCAAGGTGGACGTGACAACTGCCCGATGGGAATACTACAAGTATCCTGCTGCCATGCCTACAGTAGCCCTTTCGTCTATAAAACTGGACCTATTCCGACGGGATTTTACCATTAACACACTGGCCATAAAGCTCAATCCAAAGGAATTCGGTCTGTTAATAGACTTCTTTGGCGGCCAGAGGGACCTCAAGGGCCACATTATAAGGGTCCTCCACAGCCTGAGTTTTGTTGAGGACCCAACCAGGGTCTTTAGGGCGATCCGTTTTGAGCAGAGATATGGTTTCAGGATAGGTAAACACACCTTGAGACTGATCCAAAATGCAGTACGTCTCGATATAATCTCAAGGCTTTCTGGGAAGCGCCTGTTAAATGAACTTATATTGATTTTAAATGAGCCTGATCCAAGACCTGCCATTGGAAGGCTGGCCGAGGTGGGAGTGCTGAAGCTGATTCATCCAGACCTCAAATTGGGACCAGAGATGGATGAGATCCTTGCCCGGACCTATGATGTATTGGCATGGCATGATCTGCTCTTTCGCCCACAGGCACCAAAGAGATGGATAGTATATCTGCTGGCCATTCTCAAGGGCCTGAGCTCCAAAGAAATCATGGAGCTGGTAGACCGTTTGGGCCTTGATGGCACAGACAAAAAGACCTTTGTGGAGGGAAGGGAGTTGGCAGAAAAGACCCTAGAGGTCCTTTCCCGGAGGCCTTTCATGAAGCTCAGTGAGATATATTGGCTGCTCAGGGGCCTGAATCTTGAGGTCCTTCTCTATCTCTTTTCAATTGTCAGGAATGGGGATGTCCGGCAGGATATATCCAGGTATATTACAGAGCTACAGGATATAAGGCCTATGCTTACAGGGGAGGATTTAAAGGATATGGGTCTAAAGCCAGGTCCCCTCTTTAAGACCATACTCCATCGACTGCTTGAGGCCAGACTGGATGGAGAGGTCAGATACAGACAAGATGAGATGCAGTTGGTGCAACAGGAATTTCTGACAAAATTGTGAAATGAAAATGGTATATCGTAACTTCTCAATAAGTTCTGGCGTAACCGTTCGCGTCTCCGGCCAGCGGTAGCTTTTTTCAGGGTTTCAGTGCGGATTAATGGGCAGAGTGCTCTGATCTTGTGCATCAAGCGATGCTCCTGAAACCCTGAAAAAAGCTACCGCTGGCCGGGGGGAATATGGTCGGTTACATCGAAGTTGCCAGGACTTATTGAGAACTTACGAACTTACGGTATATCTATGGACGTTGCCAACATTATTCAGAGAATCGCAATACTCACGCCACCTATACTCCTTGCGGTTACCGTTCACGAGATGGCCCATGGGTGGGTGGCCTATCTGTTTGGAGACCCTACTGCACGTAGCCAGGGACGTCTTACACTCAATCCCATACACCATCTCGATCCCATTGGTACCCTTGTATTTTTTATTACCCAGACTATAGGTTGGGCAAAGCCAGTACCGGTCAATCCCGCCTACTTTAAAGATCCCAAGAGGGACATGATCTGGGTCTCACTGGCTGGTCCCGCGGCCAATATCTTCTTGGCAGTAGTGAGTGCCCTTGTCATGAGACAGATCCCCGGGCTGTTGGGCCCATCTCCAGGGTCCCAGGGATTCTTCTTTCGTCCAATCTTCTATATGGCATATGTGAGTATTCAGATCAATGTAGGGCTTGCGGTATTCAATCTTATTCCTATCCCACCTCTCGATGGCAGTAAGGTCCTTATGGGGATACTTCCCTCTGATCTGGCAAGGTCATACCAGGAATTTGAGCGCTATGGTTTTCTCCTAATCCTGCTGCTCGTCTTTACAGGGGTAATAGACCGAGTTATCGTCCCGATAATTACCTATATTGTTAGTCTACTCTTGGGGACCATACTCTTTTGAACTGTTCACATTCCCCCCGGCCGGAGAGATGGACGGTTGAAACAGGGGGGTGTGAACGGTTACCTTTTTTGAGGTGGATTTTTATGGCTGGACGGATAAGACAACGGATATTGAGTGGCATGAGGCCTACCGGCAGGTTACACCTGGGACACCTGCATGGAGTACTTGAAAACTGGAAGCGTCTTCAGGAGACATATGACTGTTACTTCCTCGTGGCCGACTGGCATGCCCTTACTACCAATTATGAGCATCCGCAGGAGATACCGTCAAACATAGAGGAGATGGTGCTCGACTGGCTGGCCGTGGGTATAGACCCAGACAAGGTCACCCTATTTATCCAGTCGGAGGTAAAGGAACATGCAGAACTACATCTGCTACTCTCTATGATCACGCCTGTCTCCTGGCTGGAGCGCAATCCTACCTACAAGGAACAGCAACAGCAGCTCAAGGAAAAGGACCTTGCCACCTTTGGTTTCCTGGGCTATCCAGTCCTTCAGGCAGCAGACATCATTATGTACAAGGCCAATAGAGTGCCTGTAGGGGTAGACCAGTTGCCTCACCTGGAGCTTTCCAGGGAGATCGCGCGCAGATTCAATTATCTCTATGGAGATATCTTTCCAATACCGGAGTCCATGTTGACAGAGGTCCCCAAACTTCCAGGTCTGGACGGCAGAAAAATGAGCAAGAGTTATGATAACTCTATATTTCTGTCAGATTCCCCAGAAGTGGTAAGGAAAAAGATATCTACCATGATTACTGATGTAGAAAGACCAAGGATGAAAGATCCTGGTGACCCTGAAAACCGCTGTATAGCCTTTAAACTCCATCAACTCTATCTATCTCCAGAACGGTTAGATGTAATTGTATCTGAGTGCAAGGCGGCCAAGCGGGGCTGCGCAGCCTGTAAGAAGGAACTTGCCGAGGCCATTATCTGTAAAATGGCCCCGATCTGGCAGAAGAGGAAGGTCCTGGCCGCAGATCCTGAAAGGGTGAAGGCCATATTGGCAGATGGGGCCGAGAGGGCCAGAAAGGTTGCGCAGTCTACAATGGCCCAGGTCCGGAGTGCGCTTTGGAACCGGCATGTCAGGTAAGAGTAGAGGCCTTTGAAGGGCCTTTAGATCTGCTCCTTCACCTGATCTACAAAAACAAACTCAAAATTACAGATATCCCCATAGCTACAGTAACTGCCCAGTACCTGGAATATATAGAATTCATGGAAGTTGCCCTGGATGTGGTGGTGGCAGGGGAATACCTGGTGATGGCCGCTACTTTGATGCACATAAAGTCCAGGATGCTCTTGCCGAGGCCTGATCCCGTAGACTCCGAAGACGATCCCAGGCTTGAGATAGTCAGGCCCCTTCAAGAATTGGCCAAGATGAGGGAGGCGGCAACAGACTTCAGGTCCAGGCCCATATTGGGCAGGGATGTCTTTGTCCGAAAAGGGGGTCTGGAGAGCGAAGGATTGGAGATCTGGGATGAGGAGACGCCCGGGCCAGGATCTGAATGGACCTTTAATGTAAGTCTTACAGATCTCATCAGCGCCTTTAAAGAGGTGCTAGGTAGCACCCTTCCCAGGGTCCTTGAGATTACCAGGGCCAAGGCCAGTCTCTCCGAACGTATGGAATCTCTGGCCAAAATGCTTGACCAGACAGAGAGGATCCGTTTCTTCGAGCTTTTTGGGAAGGAAGAGAGGGAAATGATCATTGTCACCTTTCTTGCCTTGCTAGAGCTTGCCCGTCTGGGGAGAGTGCGTCTTTTGCAGGAGTCCTCAGGGGGAGACATCCTGGTACTCTTAAGGCATGAAAAAGAAAGGGCCAGTCCCCTGGCCATATATACAAAAGAGGCTCAATAATCTTTGGCTTATTGAGCCTCTCTATAGAATTTTAGCAAAAGCAGAAAGCAGGTCTGTTATTTCTGTCAACTACATCGGCACGACCAGCTTTTCCGACTCCTCATTCCAAGAGACAATGATATACCAGAGGGCCATTACCAAAAATATAAGGGCCAAGGTGCCACCATAACCGAGCCAAGTGTCTGGCATGTAGACAAAACGTCCAAACTTCCCAGCATTAGTTATACCATCATTCTGCCACGCACTCATCCCTTCCCAGTCATGGGCCTTAAACCACCCATCTAGGATGGCGTTAGAAAGACCGAAGAAGAGACCTACAACCCACAACTTGATCTGTCCTTCACCCATACGCCAAAGGGCCCCACTGCCACAACCACCAGCAATGACACCACCGAACCCGAAGATAATACCTCCTACAATAGCACCCCAGCCGAAGAAGCCCCGGACATACCATGCAGTATCCCGGAGTCCGGTATACTTGAGTACTGCACACCCTGCGGCCAGGATAGCTATACTCAGGGCAATAGACTTGGCCATTTTTGCATCACCAGACAAATGAGGTTCACGAAAGCCCTGAATCATGCACCAGCGCCCACGCTGCATTGTATACCCAATGCCACTTGATATGAGCAATATCCCACTGAGCCTCGCCAGGGCATCTTTGCCACTGCCTGCATAGACATTGGCTCCCCAAATAAGAGCACCTATGGCCCCGAGGCCCAAAATGACCTGAAGTGGCATGGGAAAGTTGATGGTCTTTGCCCCGCCAGAGCCCCAAGAGATATGCTCCATTTCCCAATAGAGGTACTTGATGGCGATCACTGCCCCAATGATGATTCCTGCCATCATGCAGAACCCGCTGGCAGACAGATTCCCAAGGGCATTGTAGAAACCTCCTACATTACATCCACCTGACATGGCGGCACCTATACCCATGAATGTCCCTGCGAACACCGCCTTTACCAGCTCCAGTCCCGGAGGGATCCTGATGGCGAATTCTCCTCCCAGACAGGCCGAAATGAAGGCCCCGGCTACAAACCCCAGACCGATGACAGAACCGCTATTGATAAGGATACTACTTGGTTTGTTCCCGAATATATGTAGACCATAGAGTATCCACTGGCCCCAGTTTCTCACGGCACCAACTGCACCCCAGGGCCGGGCCCAAGCAAATATCATGATACTTAGCAGGGCGACCATGATTCCACATACTGTGGCATTCCACTGTTCCTTAAATAATCCATTGTAAAATTCTTTGACGCTTTCTCCGATACCTTCGCTCATCAATCTAGTCCTCCTCAAGATATTCATGATAAGGGGAATCCATCATCCCCACGATGAGAATCAGTTAGGCTATAGGCTGTCAGTCAGTCTCTAAACAAAACTCCTGAATCTTCTAATTCAAAGCAGAAATCATTATATTTTTGCAGTCTATATCTATGACAGATAGCAACTTTCTCATAGCAGGCTACTCAAAAGCTGTCAAGCATATTTTAGCAGGCACGGGGTCCTGTCCTTAGAGAATGAATGAAGGATGCCAGATATTTTTACCTCAATGAGGTTTGGGGATTTTGTTTTCAAACAATGTAGGGGCACCCCCTGTAGTTGTCCTCTTCCATTTAAGTCTGCTGGGCTTCATAAAAACGTATTAGCAATTCTTCTACTTCATTGATTGTCTCAGTATTGTTTAAGACCTTTCTGAATAATGCCCCCCCACGAAGCCCTTTGCTATACCATGCCAGGTGTCTTCGAGACAGCAGCAGGCCCCTGGGGATTCCATAGAAGTCTATAAGGTACTCAAAGTGTCTCTTTGCAATACTATATTGATTTTCAATGGCCGGGGACTTTTGGTGCTTGCCTGTCTCTAGAAAATGGAGTATCTGACCAAATAGCCATGGTCTGCCAAGAACACCCCTTCCGATCATGATCCCGTCTGCTCCTGAAATTTCAAGGCAGAGCCTGGCGTCCACCGGGTCCTGGATGTCACCATTTGCAATTACGGGGATAGATACGGCATCTTTTATCTTTCTGATTGCTGACCAGTCGGCCTTGCCGGAGAACATCTGGCTGCGGGTTCGGGCATGGACGGTAACTAGAGATGCACCGAAATCCTGGGCGGCCCTGGCTATTCTGGTTGCATTTATGCTTTTGTTATTCCAACCAAGGCGGATCTTGATACTTACAGGTACACTTACTGCTTTCACAACTCTATCTATGATCCTTGCCGTCAGGGCCTCATCACGCATGAGAGCTGCACCGGCCCCGTTCTTTACGACTTTACGCTGTGGACACCCCATATTTATGTCGATTATTGCTGCACCAAGAGATTCACTAATCCTGGCAGCCTCGGCTACAATATCTGGGTCTGATCCAAAGATCTGGACTGCCAGGGGGGATTCCTCCTTGGCAGTCCGGGCCATACTGAGAGATCTGAGGTTATTACGTACAAGGGCCTGGGAGGCTATCATCTCACTTACCGCTAGCCCTGCCCCGAAGCTCCTGGCAAGGGATCTTAAGGGATAGTCTGTAATTCCTGCCATTGGTGCAAGAATGAGGTTATTAGGGAGAGATAGAGTACCTATCCTGAGGTGCCGGAGATATTGTATAGTGGACATGGCTATAAATTACGAAAATAAGTTCAAAGTTCAAAGTTGAAAGACTAATGTAAGAGATTATATCATATTTTTGCCTTGAGCTATCCTTGATAGTAAATTGACTGGATCTATTTAATCCTGTATAACCCGGCGGAATAGAAGGGGCTTTATGAGCAAGGAACGTGTATTAATAGCTAACCGTGGAGAGATCGCCATCCGCATAATGCAGGCCTGTAAGGATCTGGGCCTGGACTATGTGGTCGTATATACAAAGGAAGATGAGTCCTCACTCCATGTCCGGCTTGCACAGGAGAGAGGCGGTTTTAAGAGGGCCTATCGCATATCAAATTATAAAGATCCCAATGAAATCTTTTCAGTGGCAGACCAGGCCAAATGCACTGCTATCCACCCTGGATATGGATTTTTTTCTGAAAACTTTGGTTTTGCCAGAAGGGCTACCATGAGGACCCGGCCCCTCACCTTCATAGGCCCCAGGTGGGAGGTTATAAGGGATCTTGGCAGTAAAATCAATACTAAACGCCTGGCCAAGAAACTCAAGGTACCAGTAATTCCGGGGTCTGATGAGTTGATCTATAACGAAATGGAGGCGGAAGAGGTAGCTGAGGAACTTTTTTTTCTCCAAAAAGAGCAGGGTGTTCAGCATCCATCTGTCCTGGTAAAGGCATCTGCCGGCGGTGGAGGTATGGGTATTGAGGAGGTCAGCCGTCTCGATGTCTTTAGGATGGTCTATAGAAAGATACAGAACTATGCCAAGCGACAGTTCGGGGATGAAGGGGTGTTGATAGAACAGTGCCTGAGAGATTATCAGCACCTTGAGGTACAGCTTTTATGTAGCTCCCATGATGAAGTAGTGCATTTCGGGACCAGGAACTGCACTATACAGAGTAGTGGAAGGCAAAAGAGATTAGAGGTAGCCCCTGGTTTTGATCCTGCAGTATGTGAATATCCTTTTGATGCAGAGGGAGTATTGGATCAGATAGTAAGGTATTCTGTACGCATGGCAAGGCACGTTGGCTATGACAGTATAGGGACCTGGGAGTGGATAGTCTGCAGGGATGGTAGCCCTTATCTTATGGAGGTCAATACCCGCATACAGGTTGAAAACGAGATTTCTGCCCGTATCTCTAGAATAAAGGGGGGCACAGAGCCCACAAATTTAATCAAGGAGCAGATAAAGGTAGCCTTTGGGGATAGACTAGGGTTTACTCAAAAAGATGTATCTTTTGAAGGCACCAGCATAGAACTCAGGATCGTTGCGGAAGATACCAATAGAGGTTTCGCGCCTTGGTGTGGTACCATTACACGTTTTGATTACCCTGAGGAGCCATGGGCCAGGCTTTATTCTCATGTGCCTAGAGATATCCCATATAAGATTCCCACAGAATACGATCCCAACCTTGCCCTTGCTATTATCTGGGGCCAGGATAGTGAGCAGGCCAAGGAGAGGGCAAGACAGTTCCAAAAGGGGACTGTTATAGAGGGCAAAGGGGCAAAGGGTGAAGATATTATCACAAATTTGGACTATCTCTATGACAGGATTAATGACATACTTCAATTTTGAGTAGGGGTGGACCGTAACCGTTCACATCCCCCCGGCCAGCGGTAGCATTTTGAAGGGTTTCAGGAGCATCGCCTGATGCACAAGATCAGGGCACTCTGCGATTAATCCGCACTGAAACCCTTCAAAATGCTACCGCTGGCCGGGGCCGTGGACGGTTGCAACAGGGGGTATGAACGGTTATGGCGGACCTATGTGTTTGCCTCTGCGAAGGGCAGACTCGGGTTTACTCTTAATGGTTACAGTACATCTGTATGCATACAGACCAGGCATATATGGCAGATAGTGGGAAATTGCTCAGCCAGCTCGCTGATCGGATTTCATATCTTATAGATATCAAGGGTAGCAGTGCATGGATCAACCTGAAAGAGCTCCAGGATCGGGTCCAGGGCCTTCGCCACTCTCTTTTTGAAATAAAAGAGGCGGATCTCTATAATGAGATCGATCGTATAGAGGATCGGGTCTCCTTTATGGAAGACAGAGTTGCTAAGAAACTCAGTCCTGCGGAGATCGTGAACATTGTACGGAGTGTCCAGCGTTTTACCCTTATTGATATTCTGGAGAACGTATATGATTCCTATACAGAGTTGGGCGGGGAGGGAGAGTGCAATCTTGACCCTGCCGTAGTAGTGGCCAGGGCTACCATATCAAGAAGAGTCAAAAATAAGCTCTACAGTCATCAGGTTATGGTCATAGGGCATGAAAAGGGTCGTGGAGAGGAGTACCGGAATGGGGGATGCGCAAAACCCTGGGGAAATGATAAGGCCTTGAGGTACATGATGGTAGCCGAGACCGAAGGCATCCCCATACACTTCTTTATCTTTACTCCAGGATCCTACCCCGTCGAAGATTATCCTGGGGCTGCACAGCAGATAGCCCGTAACATATATGTGATGGCAAGGCTAAGGGTCCCAATGGTGTCCTTTATCTCAGAGGGCGGTTCCGGCGGTGCCGAGGCAATAGGGCTCTCAGATTTCAGGCTCATGGGTTCAAGGGGCTATTATTCTGTCATTTCTCCGGAAGGTGCGGCTGCCATAGAAGGAAAGATAAGGGAGGGAGAAAAGGTCCCCAAAGATCTTATAGAGCACTGTGCCACCCAGTTAAAAATAACTGCCTCTGACAACCTGAAACTGGGTACTATTGATCGGATAGTAGAGGAACCTCCTCTTGGGGCAAAGCGGGAAGATTATGCCTTTTTTCGCAGACTCCGTTATGAGATGCTGCGTGCCACCGACGAGATAGTCCTGAAGACCAAGAACTTCCGTGCCTTCAGGGCCTATGCCTTAAGGAGACAGACAGAGGAGGGGAAAAATGTCCCAGAGGACTTTGATGTAGCTATTAGCTGGAATCTCACAGAGCTTGAGATAGACCGGCTTCTTGAACTCAGGTCTAAGAAGTACCGGGAGATGGGCAAGGACTTTTTCCTTAAGAAAAGCAAGGGATTGGCCCAGAGGTTCAGGAGGGCTAAGGATCTTGCCAGTAGGGGCTACTATGAACTGAGATATGGTCTCCTCAGGCCGCACCATCGAAACGTCCAAAAGGTAATAGAGGAGGTCTCAAGTGAGGGTTCAGTGTTTTTCAAAAAAGTCACTGAGCCTGTAAGAGCGGCCTATGACTTTGTCTTTCCCCAGCCAAAGCGTCCTGCAAAGGTCGTAAGTTCAGAGGGGTCTGACCGCAGATCGATTTTTGCCGAGGAGTGGGAGCCTTATCTCAGTCCCCTTGCAAATGAGGACCGTACCGTTACCTGTCCCAATGCCTCTAAATATGGATGTATGGACCTGTGGGTACCTGACCTCTATGGGGAATTTTGCGGGGTCTGTCCTAACTGTGGCCATCACTTCCCTCTTGAGTACCAGTGGTATCTCAAGAATCTCTTTGATAAAGACTCGGTCCGGGAATTCAATAATCATATAGCCTCCAGCAATCCCCTTGGTTTCCGGGGTTTTGATGCCCGCCTTAGGAGGGATATCAGACGGACTGGACGCATGTCCAGTATTATTACTTTTGATGCCAGGGTATTTGGGATAAGGTTGGTAGTGGCCATGTTATTTAGTAATTTCAGGGGAGGGACAGTTGGTGCTGCAGAGGGAGAGAAGTTTGTGAGGGCCTGCGATATAGCCAAGACTACCAGGAGGCCATTTTTGGCCTATGTACACACTACCGGAGGTATCCGTATCCAGGAGGGGACCCTTGGGGTAGTGCAGATGCCGAAGTGTACCCTTGCAGTGAGGGAATATATCGAGAGCGGGGGGCTCTATATAGTAGTCTACGACAACAATTCATATGCGGGTCCTGTGGCCAGTTTTCTGGGATGTTCCCTTTACCAGTTTGGGATACGTTCTTCCCGGATCGGGTTTGCCGGCCCAAGGGTCATAAGGGAGACTACAGGCAGGAATGTCCCGCCTGGCTATCACAGCGCCAAAAATGCCCTCAGAAGAGGTCACATCCAGGGGATCTGGGACAGACGTGAGTTCAGAAAAAACCTCTACGATGCACTGATGACGATGGGTGGGCATAACCTCTATTACAGGTAGAGTTCATGGGCATAAATCTAAATGATCTCTTGAGGCATTATCGTTCTCATATCTTTGAGGACTACCAGGTGGAGACACCCCATACCGGAGTCATATCCTATAAGGTACAAGACGGTCAGACAGTCGAGGGGCCCAGTGGGGAGTGGCTTCAACGACCAGGTACCCTGCTCTATATTATCGAGAGAGAGAAGAACGTGAAGAAGATGTATACCTCTTGGAATGGCCAGGTTACCGGGATACGCCCTGACCTTGAAGGGCATTTTGTAGAGGCAGGCGAGGTAGTCCTTTCTATTCGGCACCGATTGGATAAAAACGAGATAATTGACCGTATTCTGACTCAGGTACTCAACATTCTTCGTGCCCCTCAACAGGCCAGATATTTCCTGTCATCTGATATCTCGGCAAAATTGGGAAAACATCCTGAATGCAGGATAGCTATAGAGCCCGGGGATGAGATAGTTATTATGTCCCTCATGAAAAGGGATACGGCAATAAGCTATAAGGAGGCCTCTGGTGTGCTATATAAGGTCTATTTCCGATCAGGTGATATAGTGGAACAGGGATCACCTCTCCTGGGGATCTGTCCCTCTGACAGGCTTCAATATGTACAAGAAGTAGTTCAGAGAATCCGTACAGACTGGGAAAATATGTAAGTTCTCAATAAGTCCTGGCAACTTCGATGTAACCGATCATATTCCCCCCGGCCAGCGGTAGCCTTTTTTCAGGGTTTCAGGAGCATCGCTTGATGCACAAGATCAGGGCACTCTGCCTATTAATCCGCACTGAAACCCTGAAAAAAGGCTACCGCTGGCCGGAGACGCGAACGGTTACGCCAGAACTTATTGAGAAGTTACGAAAATATAAATTCTCAATAAGTGAGGGCAGAAAAGGGAGCCTCCCCGTTCTTCTCCGCTACACTCCAGAGCCGGGGTCTCCCATATCCAGGCTTCTAAGCTTATCCAGGACAAGAGACATGTCTTCTGGCAACTGGCTTTCCCATTTTTTCTCTTCCCCTGTAATTGGGTGAATAAATTGCAATTCACTGGCATGGAGCATCTGCCTTGGAATTGGTATAAGGGTGTGGTCTAGCCTGAACTCTGTCGGCCCGCCATATAGGGAATCACCCAGGACAGGATGCCCCATAGAACTCATATGGACACGTATCTGGTGTGTCCTACCTGTATGGATCTTTACGGACATGAGGCTTGCGCCCCGGAGTTCTTCCAAGACCTGCCATTCAGTAAGGGCAGCCTTTCCATTTCTTGACCTGATGGACATCTTCTTACGATTTATCGGATGACGCCCTATGGCTGCATCCAGACGGCCACTTCTGTCTGGGAAATGGCCCCGGACCAGTGCCAGGTAGGTCTTTTTTACCGTCCCTGTCTTGAATTGCTCTGCCAGTCTCAGGTGTGTCTTATCGTCCTTTGCCACTACTAACAGGCCGGATGTGTCCTTATCGAGCCTGTGCACTATACCCGGTCTGAGATATCCCCCTATACCTGAGAGGTCTTTGCAGTGCCACAGGAGGCCATGGACCAGGGTATAGTCCTCATTTCCCGCCCCAGGATGGACAACGAGCCCAGCTGGCTTTTCCAGTACCAGCAGGTGATTGTCTTCATAGACAATTGTCAAGGGAATCGGGATAGCTTTAATAACCAGGGGTTTTGGTGCAGGGATCCGGACATCAATGCTGTCTCCGAACCGGATCTTGAAACGAGGAGGCGTCTTGTCATATCCCTTGACCTTTATATGACCGTCACGTATAAGGCGCTGAATCCCTGATCTCGACAGCCCAAGGTCCTTTGAGGCAAGAAACTTATCCAGTCTCTTCCCTGCATCATTGCTCTTTACCTCTATTTGCATATGTCTAAGTGATTTCTCTGTACAGGCTTTTCCAAAGACTGATTTATCTTTCTTCTTATTCTGCACAGTTAGTGCCAGCGACAGCAAAAAATGTACAATAACAAGTAACTTCTCAATAAGTTGGGGTATTATTTTTGGCAACCGATCATATTCCCCCAGGCCAGCGGTAGCTTTTTTCAGGGTTTCAGGAGCATCGCTTGATGCACAAGATCAGGGCACTCTGCCCATTAATCCGCACTGAAACCCTGAAAAAAGCTACCGCTGGCCGGAGACGCGAACGGTTACGCCCCAACTTATTGAGAAGTTACAATAACAATATATAACTATCTTACTTTGTAACTTCTCAATAAGTCCTGGCAACTTCGATGTAACCGATCACAGGGTGCTTCTTTTGGAAACGATTTGCGTTAGCCCTGTAGTTTTCTTGGTCTTTGCAGCATTGGAAACCCTGGCTCCAGAGCGCAGCGGAGGAGAACAGGGAGGGTCCGATGCTGCAAAAACCTTAGAAAACAAGGGGCGAGAGCATGTTGGAAAAAGAAGCACCCTGTGATCGGTTACCAAAAAGAAGCCTTCACTTATTGAGAAGTTACCTTATTTTCAATAAAGAACTGTTAAAATAATATTATATTTAATTGGATAGTTTTGCTTAAAAGCACTGTACAATCAACGGGTTAAGCAATACCAGCCTAATAGCTCAATAATATGATACGCAACAGGAATATTTTCTATTCCTCGGTTGTAAATTTTTCCCTATCCTTTGCCAAGATATTCAAAACGTCATGACTCGAAAGCTGGATTGCCCTGAGGTGTTCTATTCCGAAGGGCCTTCCATTTTTCTCTTGGGCTATTGCCGCATCATAACCAAGGGTTAATTCGGCACAGAACCCACCTGTGAGCATTCGTTCATGTTCATTGACAAGCTGGGAGCCGATACGGACGTCTCTTAGCTGAAGACTTGGCAATGTTGCCAGGTAGGAATCTGTTTTTGCATCTAAACGTGTACTTATGAGGTCTATGATTTTGACCGAACCTTTTTCTCTGGCCCTGGCCTTGAAGCGTTCCTCTTCACCAGCCTTGACTGTGCGGGACTTCAACTGACGCTGGACAATCTCTAGTCCTTCCTCAATTTCCTCGATATCGGTACTGGTGCAGTAGCGGCCCAGAAGAAATTCCACAACGTATGTTGGAACCGGGAACTGACGGCTAAAAGTACGGACCAAGTCTTTTCGCACCAAATACCCATCAAGTGTGGAGGCGGCCAGCTTGTCAATATGGTCCATTTCCATTACGTGTTACCTCCGCCTATTACAGTCATCACTTGAGCTTTGATCTCGCCATCAGCATCTAACAACACGACTGCGGCATCAGTTCCTTCCAATTCTTCATCCTCGACAACAACAGAACCAATGCCGCCCGCTTTTATCTGCTTTACACTCATTACAACACTGGTCGATGAATTACCGGCCTGTTTACGAACGTCAAGAAACAAAGGAGAAACATCTCCGTCGACAGCCACTTTGCAACGCAGACCTTTCCAGACAACGTCCGTAATTTCGATTGAGCCGGAAGATGTTCTATCGCCATCTCCGGCAGAGACTGTCAGCTCCAGAGTGAGGCATTCCTGTAAACTTAAGCCACCGTGCGCATATTCCTCGCCTTTTCGATAGCAACTGATCCCGTTTGCCAGGGCAAAATACTGATTGGGATTCCAATACCAGGGAAAGAGACGCTCATCTGTATTCGCTCCGGGCTTGATGGCCGCGCAGCGCCCCCATTTGTTTTCCGTAAGCGCACCTGGGAGATCGATTTTCGGCAAACCTCCCGGCATCAGAAGCCAACCATGATCGGTGACTATCCGGACGGATTTCCATCCCGCCGAAATCAGACTTTCGACACGATCTTTGATTTCGACGAGCATCCCCTCCAAATACTTTGCCAGTTTCCAGCCGCGTTCATGTCCTTCATGATCGATATCCCCAAATTCACACCACGCGCGTCCATTTCCATCCCCAGCTTCAGCTTTATCGAGAACGGACCAGCCGTTGTCTGTCAAAAGTTTCTTCATGTGGTAACCGCCCTTGAGGGATTGTCCGGTCTCGGCAACAGAAGGTTCAAAATCAGCGCTTGCAACTTCACCGTGAATCAGGTGGGTAAGAGGGGTTACCGCTGGTTTTCCGGTTGCAGTGACACTTGGTAGAGCAGCCCAACTGATTTTCTCGTCAACATGAAGACCAGCCCCAAGAAGCAGCGCTTCCAGGCGGCGAGCAATATCGAATCGGAGTCCATCCACAAAAAGGATACACTCCCCGGAAATATCAAAAGATGTGCTCTGGCCGGATTTTGTTTTGCAGGGATAGCCGCTTTTGTCGACGACATGTTGCAAGTGACGGGCGGACTCCTCAGCCCAGGGCAGATAAATCGAGCAGATCGCGGTTGTGACCGCTTCCAGGTCTTCCTGCCGGTTTATACAAGCCAGGATACGTAGAACAGCATCATCAGCTTTCCATCCTGAATTACTGTAAGCTGTTGCAAGGTCTTCAATAGTTCCGGCGGATAAGGCATTGGACGTAATTTCAGCCAGCACGCCCAGATGCTCTACAGCACAGGCAAGCGGGGCCTCACCCAGTTCAGCCCATACGAGTTCTTTCCGTGCACAGTGCTGTTTGACCAGGTCCGCGATTCGTTTGCGTGCCTCATGCGGAGGCTGCTTCCCAAGACGTGAAAGGCTTTGGCGCAGGGTATTTTCCATATCTTCATTCCACTGCGGCCAACCTTCATATCCTCCATCAGGTGTGAGCCAGAAAATTGTGTCCCTGGGCGGCTGACACTTTCGGATTTGTGCGGGGATGTTTGGATAACGCTTCGGAGCTTCGCAAAAGCGCTCCCATACCGGTTTCCATGGTCCTTCATGTGATGCCAACCTGGCGGCTCCAGCCAGGATGCCGTCGTTTTCAGGATGGAAAGCCAATAGCGATTTACAGACTTCCACAAAGGCACGCCACTCGTTCTCCCCACGAGCATTGCGGAATGCGTCACCTTGATCGAGCCATTGCAACAGATCCCGAACCGGGTCACCGCCGGTAAGCAAGGTATTAAAGTAGTCTTTGTCAAGGCGTTTACCTCTCAGCAGTTCAACCTCTTCATCCAGAAGACGATATAGAGACAGCTGCATGGCGCTGAGTGTGGCTTTATCCCTGGCTACATCCAATCCAAGACCACCCTGATCAGATTTGAGAAAAGCAAGTATTGTCCAATCTTTGCCATTGATCTGGGACCAGATGACACCAAGGTATTGCAGCTCTGCCAGTGGCTTAAGGTATTCCGGGCAGCTTTCTACAGCACGCAAATCCTGCCGACTGACGCCCGGCAGGTATAAAATTGGCGTGATTTCCTCTGAAAAGGGTATATCGTCTACTTTTCGGGCAATCACACAGCACAGCCAGATGGCCGGGCCGGTTTTTCTTTCAGGATCGTAGTCGCCAAGCACCAGCAATTCCGGCATTTCGTTTTGAAGACGTGGTATGACGGCTTCCCACTGGCGGTCGCGATCCGGCCAGAGGATGCAGGCAGGGGCAACCTGGACGTCAGGATTGAAGACGGCGGCGGAGCGTATGGCCTTGATGAGACCCTCCAGGATTCTCATAAATCGACAACCTCCCAATATCCTCCCTTGGCCGGGCCAATCCGTTTCAACCACCCATGCTGCTTGAGTTCGGCAATATGACGTCTGACCGTCTTCCGGTCACGGCCGGTTGCCCTGGCAAGCATGTCATAAGTAATTTTCGAGTCGCCCCTGATAAGATCCAAGAGTTTCCTCTGAAATGGGTTTTCAGGGGCATCAGGGGCATTTTTTGTCTCGCCTTCCGATTTTTCAGGGGCAGATGGTGTGGTTTGCTCTGCTTTCGGGGGCTTTTTGCCGTTTTCAGGGGCACTACCAACAGGCAAAATGGTTTTCAGATAATCCTCCGTGGCCTCAAAGACTGGTTCTTTGCCGCTAAACTGTATGGTCAGAGGAATTATTTTGGTACGCACGCCCATGCCTCTGGCGTCCACATAACCATAATCCCGCAAAACCTCCAGGATGAGGGGATTTCGTGGCGTTCTGCGCCCGGCTTTCATTTTTTCGACATCCATGGAATTGGGCAACGCTCCGGGACTTATTACTTCCAACCGGTCAGTGTAGCGGGTGATTTCGATATCCACAGCGCGGGTCCAGTCGCGATGGGCCAGGGCGTTCAAAACTGTTTCTCGGATTGCTTCAATGGGATACATCCACTTTTTCCCGCGTGTAAGGGTTTCAGGGGCTATCGAGTCACCTTCAATCGTGATAAACGGTTCAATCGTATGGATAAATTTCTCAATTATTCCTTCATCAACCAGCATTTTTTCTCCATCAAAGCTCCATCTTCCAACCATGGGACCGTCCAGAATCACATCAAGTCTTGCCCGGTATTGTTTATCGTCAGAATCAAACACCATTACCCGCAAACCTGCCTGTTTCAGAAAACGCCTTGGCTTAATGCCGA
>JALTHV010000179.1 GCA_027004315.1 Deltaproteobacteria bacterium | reverse complement strand
CCCTTTTATTTAGAAAATTAATTTTCCCTTCAGGTGCCAATTAAGTCTAGTCTGTATACATCCGATAAAAACCAATAGGTGTAAAGGCCAATGTCTGCCTCTATAGACATATGCGCCTCAAAGACCTATGAGTTTTTTGGGAGAGAGTCAGCATGCCAATCTATATATGGGAAAGCACTACCGGCGGCAAAAAACAAAAAGGCGAAATCGAGGCCCAGGACAAAAAAACGGCTTTGTTCTTACTTCGAAAACAGAGGATATCTCCCTCAAAGATCAAGCCCAAGCCCAAAGACCTATTTGAAAATATAGATCTTCTCCAGCCAAAAATAACAACGAGGGACATAGTAATTTTTACCAGACAGCTATCTACAATGATAGATGCTGGCCTTCCTCTCGTTCAGGGCCTAGAAATCCTCACTAACCAGCAAGAAAACAAGACGCTAAAGAAAGTCCTTCAAGACATAAAACTGGATGTAGAAAGTGGCTCTTCGTTTGCTGAAGCCCTCAAAAAACACCCTAAGCAGTTTGATCAGCTCTTCTGCAATATGGTAGCGGCAGGAGAGGCAGGAGGAATACTGGAGGAGGTCTTAAAACGCCTTTCCGAGTACATGGAAAAGGCGCAGCGTCTCAAGAGTAAAGTGAAAGGGGCCTTGACTTATCCCACCATAGTGCTTGCTATATCTGCCTTGGTGCTTGGAGTAATCCTCATCTTCGTAATACCTGTATTTGAAAAAATGTTTGCTGACTTCGGCAGTGCCCTGCCAGCTCCTACACAGATAGTGGTCAATTTGAGCAACTTCGTAAAATCCTATTTTCTCTTTATTATAGGTTCAATAATAGTGATGATATTTATATTCAAAAAATATTACGGCACAGATATGGGACATCATGCTATAGACAGGCTGCTACTCAAGGCTCCGATATTTGGACCGCTACTAAAAAGGGTAGCAGTAGCAAAGCTTACTCGTACCTTAGGGACCTTAATAAACAGTGGAGTCCCGATAGTTGACTCCCTGGATATAGCTGCTAGAACTGCTGGTAATAAGATAGTTGAAGAGGCCATCTACAAAGTACGTTCCAGCATCAGCGAAGGAAGGACTATAGCACAGCCACTCCAGGAGAGCGGTATCTTCCCTAATATGGTGGTCCAGATGATATCGGTAGGAGAAACTACCGGGGCATTGGATCAAATGCTCAATAAGATAGCGGAGTTTTATGACCAAGAGGTAGAAATTGCTGTAGATGCCCTGACCAGCCTAATCGAGCCCTTTATGATAGTATTTCTCGGTGGTACAATAGGCTCTATAGTAATCGCTATGTATCTACCCATATTCAAAATGGCAGGAGCAGTATCCGGGCATTAGTTATTTTATAGAGTTTTAATCACGGCAGCCCTGTAGTCTTCTTGCTCTTTCCCCGCCGAGATCCGCATAGTCAAGATCTGTTGTTATGCCCTCTTGACAGTCTGATTTCAAGCTGATAGATTTTTTAATTAAAAGTCGGAAAGGAAGTGTAAAAATTCTTTGCCCTCTAATCTGGGGTCTGTCGGTCAGTCTACTTCCAATTTTTGAATAAGGGGTCTTTATCGATTTAGTCAGGGACAATATCATTGTCTGTTAGTGCCGTTATTAAATTACTGGAAGTAGTATTCATTTGGTATTTTTCTGTTTTCTGCGGGTAGAAATATAATTATATATAAATAAAAGGGAGGATATTAAAATGGCAATAGGTGATACTGTAAAGCCTGATGAACAAATAGACCTGAAGGGATTAAGTTGTCCTATGCCCCAGTTAAAGATGAAAAAGAAGCTGAAAGGAATGAAACCTGGCCAGATATTATTGGGCGTAGGTAGTGATCCTGGGACAAAAAACGATTTACCTACTATGTGCAAAAAGGATAAGCATGAATATCTAGGATGTGATGAACCTGGAGATGGTCTATATTACTTCTATGTAAAAAGAGGAGGTAAATAAGATGCCTGAAGATGAAAAAGATATGGATAAATTGGGTATATTTGTAACAAATCCTCATCAGAAGACCTGGTGCTATTTAAAGGGAATTGTAAAGGCTGCTCAAAAGGCGGGTAAAAAGGTGAGGGTTTTTTTTACTTATAAGGCCGTCCATCTTGTTCAGCAACCTGATTTCCCAGAATTTTCAAAACTGATCCCGGAAGAAGATCTGGCCATTTGTCTCGACAGTTACACGTGTGAGGGATTTGACGGGGTGCCTACCGGTCTAACACAAAAACAGATGCGCACACAGGCCTACCATGGAGAAGTTGTTGATGTCTGTGGCAAATATATGAATTTATAGGAGGCAAATAGACATGGCTAGTTATAAATTTATGTTCTTGATTCCTAACAAGATATATATAGCTGATGCTACGCGTTCTACTCTGGGTGTAGCAGTAGAAAATCATTATGGTTTTGCAGCCGTTCTATATCAGAAAGTACCTCCAATCACAGAATACATGAAAGAGAATCTCGAGTGGATACGTGATCTGGAAGGTGATGTCTTTTGTGTAGTTGACACCATGGATGAAGAGGCCAAAAAATATAACGTAGATGAGGTCGGCCTTACACCTATTACTATGGAAGAATTGAGCAAAAAGGCCCTTGAAGCCGATTTCGTCATATCTTATGGTCTACCTTACCAGTTACGTGAGCTGCCAAGCATGTGTGCCGATAGCAAAACCGTTGCAACTGCTAAACCTGAGTAGAAAAAGGGGGTAGATTTAATGAAACTCTTATATTTATATCGTTTTGAGCCTGCGGAAGGCGCTGGGACAGAAGGGACAAAAAAGTTAAGTGAGATGATGGCCAAGGGTAATGAGGTTACAGAAGTTAAACTCTATGAAGGAGAGCCTGATTACGATAAGCTCATCGAGATGATCTGGGAAGCAGACAAGGTAATTAGTTGGTGGTAAGGGCCCTATGTTGACTTTCGAACTAAATTAATTCAACAGGCATAATAAAAATAATCATGGGGTAACTGTTAGTTATAATAACTTACGGGAGCCCCTTTTTTGTCTATAGAGTAAAGAGACCTGACTTTGCTTAGTAGCTAGTTTACTACGAACGGTTTCCTTCTCTGGAATGGTGGAGATGGAGGGGCTTGAACCCTCGACCTCCACGTTGCGAACGTGGCGCTCTCCCATCTGAGCTACATCCCCTATTCATAATCTGGAATAAAGTTATTATCATTCTGGAGCCGGCATTCGGACTTGAACCGAAGACCTGCTGATTACGAATCAGCTGCTCTACCACTGAGCTATGCCGGCCAAGACGTCGAGAGGATTTCAGACTCCATACACGGCTTCAATCAGCCTCTA
>JALTHV010000178.1 GCA_027004315.1 Deltaproteobacteria bacterium | reverse complement strand
GCCCCCATGGGGAGAAGTACCCAGTTACCCATTGGCATGTCAGATGGCCTGAGTGTCTGTGACAAGGCCATAGCAGATAGGTTGCAGATTGACTATGCCTGCTGAAATTCAACATTTAATATTCAATTCACAAATTTTGCAGATTACACGGATTGTTTTAATATTTTAAAAAATTATGGCTAAAGAAATAACGACGATTAAGGGTGATCTGAACGGCAGCCGCGTCTCCTCTAAGGACCTGGAGGAACGCATACAGGAGGTCATAGCAGGTGGGACACGGCGGTTGCTGATTGAGGCCAATGGCCAACATGGTATTGGTGGCCGCATCTGGCCCAGGGATAAGAAGGTCTCTATAAGGGTTCGTGGTCCGGTGGGCCAACGCCTGGGTGGTATGGGCATGTCCGGGACAGAGATCGTGGTAGAGGGCAGTTGCTCAGATGATGTGGGCTGGCTCAACTGCGGGGCAAAGATCACGGTGCTTGGAGACGTGACTAATGGCGCCCACAATGCCGGGGCCCAGGGGGTCCTCTATGTGCAGGGGAGCGGTGGGGCCCGGTGTGATACCATGACCAAACGGAATCCCAGATTTGAACCACTCCAGTCCTGGTACTTCAGAGACGTGGGTGATTCCTTTGCCGAGTTCAAGGCCGGTGGCATCTCTGTGGTCTGTGGTGTAGATCCCAGGAATCCTAGAAATGTCCTGGGCTATAGACCCTGTGTAGGCATGGTGGGTGGTACTATCTATGTCCATGGTCCTGTCAGGGGATACAGCACCAAGGATGTCCAGGTGGTGGACCTGACCTCCCGGGACTGGGAGTGGCTCACAGAAAACATAAGGCCCTATCTGGAGGCAATAGACCGCCTTGACTACCTGGATCTCCTCACCAGGTCTCCATCAGATTGGCAAAAACTCATTGCCTATACACCTGCAGAGCGAAAGGCCAGAGAGGGGCTGAAGATACCTCTCACTCAATTCCGGTTGCAGACCTGGGAAAAGGAAGTGGGTGAAGGGGGTATCTTTGGAGAGTATCTGGAGCACCCAAGGACTGTGCTTCCCTATATCACGACTGGTGCAGACCGCAGGCTCAGGCCGGTGTGGAATAACGAGAAATATCTGCCTCCCTGTGTTGCTGCCTGTCCTTCAGGGATCCCTATCCAGAGGTGTGCATCCCTTATCCGGGGAGGTCGCCTGAAGGAGGCCATGTCTCTTATCCTGAAATATAGTCCCTTCCCGGCCACAGTCTGTGGTCGACTCTGTCCGAATCTGTGTATGCAGGCCTGTACCCGTGGACGGCTTGACAGGCCTCTGGATATGGCTGCTACGGGTCGGCTTACCCTGGATGTTTCTGCCCCCAAACCCGCCCCTCCGACTGGACGCAGGGTAGGTATTATTGGTGGCGGACCCGGAGGTATGTCAGCGGCCTGGCAACTGGCACTCAGGGGACATGAGGTAGACCTCTATGAGGCGGCTGACCGTCTTGGGGGCAAGGTGGAGTTCTGTATTCCTAGAGAGCGCATGGACCATGAGGTCTTTGAAAAAGAGATATCCCGCTTTACAGAGATTGGGGTACATCTGCATCTTGGACAACGGGTTGACAAAAAGGCCTTTCAGGAGATCTACCGGGATCATGAGGTCGTGATCATAGCCTGTGGTGCGCACCAGCCCCGTATCATACCATTTCCTGGCAGTGAAGACGTCGTTGCAGGTATTGAATTCTTAAAGGCCGTCAATCGGGGTGAAGGACCGGATCTCAAGGGCCAGAAGGTTGTCATTATTGGTGCAGGGAATGTAGGCATGGACATCGCTTCTGAGGCCTATAATTCTGGAGCGGACTCAGTTGTGGCAGTAGATATCCAGGCCCCTGCCAGCTTTGGAAAGGAACAGGAGGCAGCAAAGGCCAAGGGGACTCAGATCCTCTATCCCAAGGTTACTGAGCACTATGACAAAGGGGCACGAAAGATATATTTCAAGGATGGCACGTCCCTGGATGCAGATATGGTCATTATCTCAATTGGTGAGGTCCCTGTCCTGGACTTCCTTCCCAGAGAGGTCCATACTGAACGGGGTTATATCGTGGTAAACGATATAGGCCAGACATCAGACCTGAAGATCTTTACTGTGGGTGATGTCACGCGGCCCGGGCTGATTGCCCATGCTATCGGCGCTGGACGTAAGGTGGCAGAGGCAATCCATGCCATGATGATGCATACAGACTATCAGCCAGAGAAGCGGCCTGTTATCCCATATGACAGGGTCAATCTTGTCTATTATGAGGTCTCTAGGGACAGGAAATTTATCCCGGAGCAGGAGGCCAATTGTTGTCTCTCTTGTGGGGCCTGCAGAGACTGTCATATATGTGAAACTACCTGCTATCATGGTGCAATAGAAAGGATAGAGGGCGCGAACGGGGAATTTGAGTACAGGGTCATTGATAATAAGTGCATTGGATGTGGCTTCTGCGCTGCCGTCTGCCCATGCGGGGTCTGGGAGATGGAAGAGAATATCTAAATGATTGCGATCATTGACTACAGGGCAGGGAACTTGAAGAGTGTGGAGCGTGCCCTGAGAAGATTGGGATTTCCCTGCTGCATTACTCAGGACAGGGAAGAGATACTCGGTTCTGAGAAGATAGTCTTTCCTGGGGTGGGGGCGGCTGGAAAGGCAATTGCCGACCTGAGGCGCCTCGGTCTGGATGAGGTCCTGATCCAGGGCTTTGAGGCCCACAAGCCGATCCTGGGGATCTGCCTGGGTGCACAGATTATCCTGGACAGGAGCGAAGAGAACCATACACAGTGTCTGGGCCTGATTGCCGGAGAGGTAAAATTATTTCCCAATCCCCTGTATTCAGAAAAAGAAGGACGTCTCAAGATACCCCATATGGGCTGGAATGGTGTGCATCTGGTCAAGAGGCACCCAGTGCTGGAAGGCATCACGCCTAAGGATGAGTTCTATTTTGTCCATTCTTATTATCCAGTGCCTGCCTCAGATAGATATGTCATCGGGACCACCCATTATGGAATAGAGTTTCCCTCCATTATTGGCCACAATAGCCTGCTTGCCATGCAATTTCACCCAGAAAAGAGCGGGGCCCCTGGTCTGAAGATCCTCAAAAACTTCTGTGAATGGGATGGCCGCTATGCTGAGTAAAAGGATTATACCCTGCCTCGATGTGAGGGATGGGAAGACTACAAAGGGCATAAAGTTTAAGGAGAATGTGGACATAGGTGACCCTGTGGAGATGGCCAGGTTCTACTACGAAGAGGGTGCGGATGAGATCGTGTTTTATGACATCACTGCATCGAGTGAACACAGGGACATCATGATAGATGTCGTCC
>JALTHV010000177.1 GCA_027004315.1 Deltaproteobacteria bacterium | reverse complement strand
CACCCTCTCCGCCAAATAATTTTTCAGATTTGACCGATGAAAGCCGGATTTTCTTTTAGGAGGTATATTTTTAATTATGATGCCGGATTTTCTTTTCACTTCAGAGTCAGTAACTGAAGGCCATCCCGACAAGGTGGCAGATCAGATCTCTGACGCCATCCTGGATGCCATCCTGAGCAAAGATCCTCTTGCGCGGGTGGCATGTGAGACCCTCGTAACTACCGGACTTGCCATGATTACGGGTGAGATAACTACTGATTGCTATGTAGATATGCCCCAGGTAGTCCGCGGCACTATTAAAGAGATAGGCTATTCTAATTCATCTATGGGCTTTGACTGGCAGACCTGTTCGGTCCTTATGAGTATTGATAAACAATCTCCGGATATAGCCATTGGGCTCAATCATGACGGTGATATAGGGGCTGGAGACCAGGGTCTGATATTTGGCTATGCCTGTGATGAAACTCCTGACTATATGCCTATGCCTATATGGTATGCACATCGTCTGGCCTATCGTCTGGCAGAGGTGCGAAAAAAGGGTATTCTGCCATTTTTGAGACCTGACGGCAAGACGCAGGTTACGATCCAGTATAGAGATCATAGACCCGCCTCAGCAAACTCCATCGTGATAGCTGCCCAGCATCAGCCCGATGTCCACCATAAGGAACTGGAAGAGGCAATAATTGAAGAGGTGATCAAAAAGGTCATCGCACCGGAACACTTGAGTGCCAATACAGAATTTTTAATAAACACTACAGGTCGCTTTGTGGTGGGTGGTCCTCTGGCTGACTGTGGCATTACCGGGAGAAAGATTATCGTAGATACCTATGGTGGTCGTGGCCACCATGGTGGAGGGGCCTTCTCCGGGAAAGATCCGACAAAGGTCGATCGTTCCCCTTCGTATATGGCCCGCTATGTGGCCAAAAATCTGGTGGCCGCCGGGATTGCCAGGGAATGTGAACTCCAGGTGTCATATGCCATAGGTATTTCCCGTCCACTGGCCATAAATGTCTGCACCTTTGGGACCGAGGCCATTCCCGGGGAACGAATCCTGGAGATTATTGAGAAGAATTTCAGTTTTAAGCCAAAAGACATCATCGATTATCTGGACATGAGACGACCGATCTATAAAAAGACCGCTGCATATGGTCATTTTGGCAGATCTGAACCGGAATTTACCTGGGAGCGTCTTGATATGGTAGAGAAGCTCAAGGATCAGGCAGGACTTTAGGGAGGTAACGATATGAATTATCATATAAAAGATGAAGGTCTGGCAGAGGCCGGCCGTTTGCGCATTGAATGGGCAGCCAAGAGCATGCCCGTATTGAACCAGATCAAGGAACGTTTTTTAAAGGAGAGGCCTCTCGAGGGGGTCCATGTTGGGGCATGTCTGCACGTCACTACCGAGACCGCATCCCTTGTCCAGACACTCAAGGCCGGGGGCGCTGATGTATATCTGTGTGCCTCAAATCCCCTCAGCACCCAAGACGACGTGGCTGCATCTCTGGTAAAGGACAGCGATATCCCTGTATTTGCCATCAAGGGTGAGGACAACGATACCTATTATGAGCATGTAAGGGCAGTACTTGACACAGGGCCACAGATTACCATGGACGATGGGGCAGATTTGGTCTCTACGCTCCATACCCAACGGAAGGAACTGCTTGGCAATGTAATCGGCGGGACGGAGGAGACCACAACTGGAGTGATCAGGCTTCGGGCAATGGCATCAGACGGGGTACTTGGCTACCCGATCGTGGCTGTAAATGATGCCAATACCAAGCATCTCTTTGATAACCGTTATGGTACCGGACAGTCTACCCTGGATGGATTCATCAGGTCTACCAACCGGCTTATAGCGGGCAGTACCTTCGTAGTGGCAGGCTATGGCTGGTGTGGCAGGGGCCTGGCCATGCGGGCCAGGGGTATGGGTGCCAGGGTAATTGTCACAGAGGTAGAGCCCCTGAAGGCCATTGAGGCCGTTATGGATGGATATCAGGTCATGCCCATGATAGAGGCAGCTCCCCTAGGAGACTTTTTCTGTACTGTCACCGGAGATATGAATGTCATCAGGAAAGAGCACTTTCTGAAGATGAAGGACGGCGCTATTGTAGCAAACTCAGGGCACTTTAATGTAGAACTCGATCTCAAGGCCTTGGAGGAACTGACCAAGAAAAAGCGTACCATTCGGGAATATGTGGAAGAATATAGCCTGATAAATGAAAGGCGTATATACATATTGGGTGAAGGCAGGCTCGTCAACCTGGCTACTGCTGAAGGACATCCCTCAAGCGTGATGGATATGAGCTTTGCCAACCAGGCCCTGTGCTCAGAATACATCATAAAGAAGGGATCCGGGCTGGAGAATAGGGTCTACAGTGTACCAAAGGAAATAGACACGGAGATTGCAAGACTGAAGCTATTGAGCATGGGGATTAATATAGATACACTGACCCAGGAGCAGGAGAAGTACCTGGTTTCCTGGAATATGGGGACCTGAGGTTATAAGGGCGAACCCATAGGCTCGCCCTTACAATTCGTTATCACTATGGGCAGTAACAGGATAGAGAATTATCCTAAAAGATATGGTAAAAATTCTTGTTCTGGCCTCACCTGTGCTTATAGAGCGTATCAGAAAGTGCGTAGTCTCCTTAGGATTTAAGACCTTCTGTGCCGAAGACATTCCCTCCTTTTTTGAACTAAAAGACTCCAGAATATATGATGCCTGGATAATAGAAGGAAGCCGCCTGTTCCTGGGATCAAAATTGCTGAATGAGGTCATAGAGGCCCGTAGTGATATCCCGCTGGTTGTCATTGCCAGGGACACGATAGATGGCCTTATACCTCCAGCAGTGATCAGATCCAGGGTATCTGTCTGTAGGGATAGTCTCTCGGATCAAGAGATATCCTCTATAATAAGGCAGGAATCAGAGAAAAAGAGGCTCAGGGACCAGTCCTTTTTTCTAAAAGGAGAAATGGACCTCAGTAAGGGATTTAGTGCCTTTATTACCAAGAGCCCACTCATGGAAGAAGTGATTGACAGGCTGAAGGATGTTGCCCCAACAGATGCCACTATACTCCTTGAAGGCGAGACCGGAACAGGCAAGGAACTCCTGGCAAAGATCGTCCACAGCACATCATCGAGAAAAAAAAGGCCTTTTGTGGCGATCAATTGTGGTGCCCTATCTGATAGTATTATCGAAAATGAGCTATTTGGACACGAAAAGGGGGCCTTTACAGGGGCCGAGAGGAGGAGCATAGGTAAACTGGAGTTTGCCAGTGGCGGTACACTGTTTCTCGATGAGGTAGAGACCATGTCACCCTATATGCAGGTCAGGC
>JALTHV010000176.1 GCA_027004315.1 Deltaproteobacteria bacterium | reverse complement strand
GTCCTATGCTGCAAAAACCTTAGAAAACAAGGGGCGAGAGCATGTTGGAAAAAGAAGCACCCTGTGATCGGTTACCAAAAAGAAGCCTCCACTTATTGAGAAGTTACGAACTGACCTTTCAAAAATTTACACAAAAAAGTTGACAGTATCAATGATGGCAACGGGATTTCCACATTTGCAATTCGCTTGATAGAAAGCGAAACATTAGCTACACCTTTCATAAGAGGAACAAAGAGAATCTCTTTCATCATATCTAAATAATGGTAGAGATATTCGGCACAAACTTCTGAAGATTGCTTTGGAATCAAGGCACAAAGAATCGTTCCTAAGGCAAATTTGCCAGATTGGAAATGAATTCGTTTTAAGCTAGCATGGCCATGTCCAGTTGAAGAGACCAAAGGAATAATCACCGCTTCTGCATCAAACTGATATTCATTATGTGACTTACGTTCTTCTGATAAAGCAACCAATGGATATTTTCCAGGAATAGCTTTAGTTATTCCCGTTTGACCTTTGGTAATGGAGCATATTTCTCCAAGTTTCACCTTACGCCAAGCCATCAGATCTTCTCCTCCAATTCTGCCTCAATCTCCTCGATGGTCGGCAGCGATCCTTTGAGATCGTCGGGGAGGCTCTGGGTGAGTTGCGTTTCCCATTCTGCAACGCCCATGGGGCGGCGATAGCCGTCGAGGGCGTATTCCACCACCACATCGTTTTTGCTTTTGCACAGCAGCAAGCCGATGGTAGGTTTGTCGTCGGGGTGGCGCAGCAGGTCATCCACGGCGGAAAGGTAGAGGTTGAGGGTTCCTGTAAAGGCGGGATCAAACGGAACGGCCTTGAGTTCGATCACCACATAGCAGCGCAGCTTGAGATGGTAAAAAAGCAGATCTAACCGGAAATCCTGGTCCCCGACTTCGAGCAATACCTGTCTGCCCACAAAAGCAAAACCAGTGCCGAGTTCGAGCAGAAATTTTTGCACGTGATCAATGAGAGCCTGTTCTACTTCGCGTTCCTTTCTTGTGTCGGCGGTGCCGAGGAAGTCAAAGAGGTAGGGGTCCTTGAATACTTGTTTGGCCATGTCGGAATCTTGCGGTGGCAGGGTAATCGCAAAATTATTGGGCGCCCTGCCCTGACGTTGATGCAGTCCGGATTCAATCTGCATGGCCAGAATCTCTTTTGACCACCCCTTTTTTATGGTTTGCTCCGCATACCAGATACGATCTTCCACATTGTCCAGTTTATGTAAAAGCGTCAGATTGCTCCGCCATGGAATTTGTGCAACGGTGCGTTGCACTATTTCACGATCCGGCCACTGTTCGGCAAAAGTCCTCATATATTTGAGATTTCTTGGCGAAAAACCGCTCATTTCCGGAAAGGCCTGCTTCAAATCTTCAGAAAGCCGATCAATGATTTTTGCACCCCATCCCTGCTGGTTCTGGCGATCCAATATGACCTGTCCGATGTCCCAGTAGAGCAGGATCATCGCCGCATTGGCAGACAGCACAACCCTCATCCGTTCGCTTGCGATGCGTCGCTTGATGTCGGCCAGGGTTTCCTGGTAGTCCATCGGCAGACCGAGCTTACTCCCTTTGACAGGAAAAGAGGCCTCCGGCTTTTGCCGGCCCCGGCACTGTCGTTTTCCCGAGCTCATCAAAATTCCCTCCTGAGCTGCTGGAGCAGATTAGCGCTTTTTTCGAATGAGGCTTCAAGCATGTCCAGCAGTTCGACTGATGTATATTGAATATCTTTTCCCTGACGGTGCGGGTTCTTGATATCGAGGTCGTATCCGCGGGCAGCGATATCAACGAGCTTGACCTTCCATGCCACATCGCTTTCCTTGCGCTTTGGCCACCATGCCTTCTCCGCGTCAAATTCTTCAATCCGGATCGGTTTTGTCTTGGAGTATGATTTCTGCCCTTCAGGCAACCGGTGCTCGTAGTACCAAATCTCTTTGGTCGGGATTCCCTTTTCGAAAAAACATAAGTTCGTGGCCACGCTGGCATAAGGCGAAAATACGGAGTTGGGCAGCCTGACAGTAGTATGAACGTTGCAATCCGTCAGCCATTTTTCCCGAATACGCTGCTTTACGCCGTCACCGGTCAGCGAACCGTCCGGCAGAACAATGGCCGCCCGGCCGCCGGGTTTCAGCAGGTGAATCATCAAAATCAGGAAGAGATCGGCTGATTCCCTGGTACGTCAGTGTAGATTCAAGGGCGCCTTCGCTGGTTCGGTCGTGAAAGACGAACCCATCACCGTTGCTGCTGAATACGCAAGAAATATCAAGGATGCGGGCATATTCCAGAGCCTGCTGCATTCCAGCTCCCATTGCGTGTTTGTTATCTTTGGCCTCGATTATTGCGACCGGAATACTAGGCCGGTGATAAAGAATGTAATCAGCCCGCTTGCGTTTGCCGCGCATGGTGAGAGAACCCCGGACGTAAATCTTCCCGTCCGTGAACGAAATTTCTTCCCGCACCTGGGATGTAATGTCCCAGCCCGCCCTGCCAATGGCGGGTGTAAGGAATTTCGTGCAAATATCCCGCTCGGAGAGCTGTTTTTTATCAATCATTCAGCTTCCCCTCTTCAATTTGCCTCTGGCAAAACTGTTTCCAGACTGTTTTGGCCATTTTCGATGGCGTGGTCTTGCCGTTTTCCCAACGGTTCACTGTAGCGAAACTTACACCCAGCTCATGGGCTAGGTCCTCTTGGGATAGTCCCAGTTTTCGACGGACTTCCTTCACCAATTCAGGAAAGTTCTCTGCTTCTCTGTTCATTTGCAACCTTTGATCATTTTATCCAAATTACTAAAGTGGATCTGACCATACTTGGCATAATATAACATCTGCTATGTACAATGCAAGAGAAAGTCCTGATTGATCCCGACATATCTCCGACATCCCCGGTAAGTAACTCTCAACAAGCACCGAACTAGAGATAACGTGGCGAACACAAATAGGTTCCGACACATTCCCTGTTTCTCCGGCCTGCCTGTCGGCAGATTCGACGCGGCAGCCTTCTCTTTTCAATAGGTTTCGAAGCAAAGGCTGGTGGAGGGCTTGCTGCCTTCCGGAAATCCAGCCTCCCCAGTGCCGACACAGCAAAAGTCCTTTATTTACAATGCCTTGAAAGCTTCCGATTGCCATTCCCCGCGTCCCTATGCGGGAAATGTTTTTCTCCGCATTTTCCCCAAACAGAGAATGGTGTCAATGGATGTGGTCATGCCTGTGGCCCTCCAGGCGTATCGAAGAGAGAAAGCTGCAGATCGCCCGGCACAGAGAGCTCACCGAGCCGCAACAGGTCTCTGCGGACTCTCTGCAACAGCGTCCCGGCCACCTCCTTTACATCGG